>JBIIHS010000127.1:0-5108 GCA_044235515.1 Chitinophagaceae bacterium
AGCCTTTTCTAAATGATCATTGAAGCTAAGCTTTCAACTTTTTTATTTTCATCCACTTTGGCATTGATAAAAATGAATATATGTTGATATAAACGCTGTCAAATCTGAAAAAACTGCGCACTTTTCTGTACACCTTCTGCGCACTGTCAAGTCTCTTGGGCCACCGGGTTAAAGGCCTAATATCTCTTTGAAATGCCGGTTGGTTGCGAAAAAAATGGGAAAATCCTATTTTTCCAAACGAGTTTGGACCGGTTGGCGCCTAGATGACGTAAAGGTGTCGTTTTTTCGTAATAAATCCATTATCAAATTTGTATCACAAAATAATGATAGCCATAAAAGAACTTAGAATCAAAAAGGGTATGACCCAGCAGCAACTTGCTGATGATTGCGGAATTACATTAAGAACCATACAACGAATTGAAAAAGGTGAAGTAAAACCGAGCCTCCATTCTTTAAATACGATTAGTAGGGTCCTAGAAGCAGATCTGTCTTCGTTTGTTGAACAATCATCATCCAAGCCGTATGAATTCAATGTCAACTTTAAAATCACAGATATGAATCAATTTCTCACCGATCTGAAAGTTTTGTTCAAAAATCACTGGAAGGTAATCGCCCTAATTGTCTTGGCTATTTGGCTTGCATCTAGTTACACTGACATCAAAGCAGGTATCATGGATGGATGGAACGGAAAATGAACATTTATCCCATATTTTAGAGATAGCGCTTTATCTATTTTTATTTTCAAATAGTATTCTATGAGTAAGTCAATTATTATTCGCCTGATCTTGATTTTATGTCCGTTCGCCGTTATGTCACAGGAGACGAAAATTCAGTTAACGGAGAAAGTCTCTGTTGTATTTCCTGAGAAACCTGCGACTCGAAATATGCAAGACATAGGTGTGCAGTATACGCTTAAACTAGCCGACAGTTCAGCCAATTTCTATGCATTGGCAACCAATCTTGAAAAAAGTAGTGATATGACGGCTGATGTACTAGAAGCTGCTCAACAAGAATCGGCTTTTTGGGAACAACTTGAGCAAAGTTTCGTTTCTCAGGTTAGTAACGATGCTTCGGTTTTATCTTCTGAGGTCAAACAGATTAATGGGAGGCAAGTGCTACATCTTGTTATTAGCGGAACGAGAAATGGAAAAAAATTAGAGATTACCGTATATATTTTTATTGATGGTGTTTATACGGTTAATATCGTTCATCAGAAACGTTCCGAGGAAGCATCCGCAGATTTGAAAAATAAATACTTTGCTTCTCTACAAATAGTAAATAAGTAATGGGCCGTAAGGTCAGCGGCTCTCTAAAAAACCGTGAACCTTTCTGTGCACCCCAAAAAGAAAACCCTTGTAAGTTTATGATCTACAAGGGTTTATCGTTTTTAGAAGTGGTGTGGGGCGGGATCGAACCGCCGACACAAGGATTTTCAGTCCTTTGCTCTACCGACTGAGCTACCGCACCATCCGGGCTCCAAAATGGGAGCGGACTGCAAATATAGGCCCGAAATTCATACCAAGCAAGCTAAACCAAAGGAGCAAAGATCACCATTGCCCGTACCGTTGGTCGCTTTCTTCACCTTAAGCGAGGCCTGTAGTTACGGCCGAGAGTCACCTCTTTAAAAACAATCTCACGATAGTTGTTTCGCTCATATAAGACACCGATCTTTTTTTTACTCATTAACACCAAATCGCTGTACGCGGTATAATCATTTTGCGGACCCTCAGATTGATGATCGATTAGTAGCGAGGCAAACCAGCTTTTTCCTTCATCTTTACTGATGCGAAGCATCAAACTATCTCGGCTGGTTCTACTGGACGGATTCGAAAAGGCAAGTACTCCCCGACCGTCATGCCATCCGATATTGAGTAAACTACCTTGGCAAACTGGATCGGGCAAGGCCGAATCAAAATAACTTGTATCCCACGACTGGCCCCCATTGCTACTAACGGATGTAATACGCAGGCGACGATCACCGGTTTGATAACGGCTATTGAGTAGCAGACCATTGTTGCTTAGTGCGGCGGCGGTCGATTCATTGCTACCCGGTATGGAGACCGGTTCACTTAGTGAAAATGTTTTCCCATGATCATCGGAGTAAAATCCATGGGCACGGTATTCTGTAAAGCCTGATTGGGGTTCTCCGACAGAATGATTAGCGGCTACATAAAGTCTTCCTCGGTAGCTACCTTTTTCTAGTTGCAAGGCATGTCCGGGTGTATTGGCATACGAACGCCAATCATTGGGTAGACCGGGCATATGCACTTGTGAGGTGATATTGACGGGCGGCGACCAAGAGCGGCCCCAGTCAATGGAGCTGATATACCAGACTTGTCGCTGTCCTTTTCCTTCCCGTATCTCTTGCTCATGGTTATTACCGGTATTATAAAACAAGAAAATTCGTCCCTTCGGATAGGCCGGATCCAGTCTGTCGACTACGGGTGCGGGATTACCGGCCTGCAACGAGTCAGCATCGACGATGGTTTGCAATACCGACCAGCTACGTCCTTGGTCCTTACTGCGCTTCATTACAATATCGATATTGCCAAAATCACCGGCATGGCGTACGCGTCCTTCGCAAAATGCCAACAGATCTCCATTCTCCAACCGAATAATGGCAGGAATACGAAAGCTCGCGTAATTATTTTCTCCTGCTGAAAAAACAGCCTTTTGGGCCGGCAGGCATAAAGAAGAAAGCAGGATAAGCAAAAGCCCTACGATTTGTTTTTTGAAAGAGAGTATTCCATTTTTGAGAAGAAGATCGTAGCCAATCATTTGGGTAAATAGTTTTATTTTTCCAGTTAGTAAGTTAGTATAAATAGTAGTAAATGAAAAAGTCATACTCCTTTTTGATCATTGTTTCGCTTTCAATCATCAGTGTAGGTAAGACAACACTGTTGTCGGCGCAACCATCACTTTCTGCCATAGAAAAAAAGATCGGTCAGACAGTAGAGGAGCAATGGAGCTCTACTCTTTCCTTATTGCAATCGTCTGTTAATATTAATAGCGGTACGTATAATATAAAAGGAGTTCGCGCGGTGGGCGAACTCTATGCCAATGAACTACGGGCAATTGGCTTTACGGTGGAGTGGGTCGAACTACCCGATTCGATGCAGCGGGCTGGACATTTGGTCGCTTATCGAAAGGGGACAAAAGGAAAAAAACTTTTTTTGATCGGGCATCTTGATACTGTATTTGAGCCCGATATGCCGGCTAATCCCTTTACGATGCTCAATGACAGTACGGCAACCGGACAGGGCATCAATGATATGAAGGGGGGTGATGTTGCCATCATCGCTGCTCTAAAAGCGTTGCATCAACAGGGGGCTCTAGATCAAACTACCATTACGGTATACATGACCGGCGATGAGGAGAATGCCGGCTATCCTCGCGAAATTTCAAGAGGTGATTTTATTAGCAGGGCTAAAGAGCACGATATTGCCCTCGCATTTGAGACGGCAGCAGGGATGCACTCGATTGCAACTGCCCGCAGAGGTGCTAGTGGATGGCATCTCGAAGTAGAGGGCCGGCAGGCCCATTCTTCGGGTGTGTTTGGAGCAGTTGGATATGGTTCTATCTATGAAGCGGCTCGTATTATCAATAGTTTTCGTGAGCGCTTGAGCAAGGAGCAATACCTGACCTTTAATCCAGGTCTTATTGTGGGCGGCTCCGAGGTACAGTACAACGAAGAAGAGCAGCAAGGTCGCGTGTCGGGTAAGACCAATATTATTTCTCCTCGAACATTCGCTAACGGAGATCTTCGTTTTATTAGTGAGCAGCAAAAAGAAAATGCTCGTTCTGTCATGCGCGAGATCGTTGCACAGTCGCTTCCGGGTACCAAGGCCACCATTCGGTTCGTCGATGGCATACCTTCCATGCCCCCCACTAAGGGAAACACCCAACTGGCCGCTCAGTTAAGTGAGGTCAGTCAGGCCCTGGGTTTGGGCAAGGTAGAACCTGGTAATCCGGGCAGCCGGGGTGCGGGTGATATCTCTTATGTTGCCAAGTATCTGGATTGTTTAGATGGCTTGGGAGCCAGTGGTAAGGGCGCTCACGCTCCCGGAGAGACTATCAACCTGAATGAATTTCCCAAGCTTACAAAGCGGGCGGCCTTATTTATTTATAGGTTAACCAGATGATAGCTAATTATTACTTTTGAGCTCCCTAACCCAACGCGATGCGAAAAATACTGCTGCCCTTTCTGCTTTTTGTACTGGTCCTTGTTCAGTCCTGTAAAAAAGAAGTTCCAGACAGCGGTTCCGTAACGCCACCTGTTATCTCAATACCCGACAATGATCATTTGTTACCGGGTAATCCCAGCAGCGCGCAAACCAATCCAAGCTTTACTACTAATTACTTAAAGGATAATAGTTATTATAAGATTAGTTATAATAGTGCCATGGGTACTCCCAATTGGGTAGCCTGGCATCTGCAAAGCGAAGACCTGGGTACTACTTCGCGGCAAGATGATTTTCGGGCAGATAATGCGCTGCCTAGTGCTTGGTATCGAGTATCGAGCACCAGCTATTCCGGCTCGGGTTTCGATCGCGGTCATAACTGTCCCTCTGCAGATCGAACCAGCTCGGTGGCGGCCAATTCCGCTACTTTTCTAATGACCAATATGATCCCGCAATCCCCTACGCTTAACCAGGGCCCCTGGGCGGGATTAGAAGATTTTACAAGGGCCAATTTAGTGGGTACGACCAACGAGGCGTGGATCGTAATGGGAAATTATGGCAACACGGGTGGGGTAGGGAGTAATGGGGCCTTTACCACTATCGATAATGGACGTATTCGCGTACCGGCCAAGGTCTGGAAAGTGATCGTGGTGATCCCCAAGGGCAATAATGATCTTTCTCGTTTGAACCGTACGGCTACCGTACTCTGTGTAAGCATGCCCAATGATAACCGCCTTTATACTGTATCCAATAAAACGGCTTGGAGAGATTATTTGATCTCGGTCAGCGCACTCGAGATCGAATCGAATGCCAGCGGAACACCCCTCAATTTATTTTCTAATATTGATGCCACGGAGCGCACCTTTCTAAAGTCGAAGATCTATCAATAAATAAAAGTCAGAAGTAGTCGAATCAATAGGGTTCGCT
>JBIIHS010000128.1:0-5079 GCA_044235515.1 Chitinophagaceae bacterium
ATATGAGTAGTTTACCCTTTCTTAAATACCAAGGAGCCGGCAACGACTTCTTACTTGCCGATAATCGGAGTAGTTCATACAATTTGCTGACGCAAGAATCCATCGCTGGTCTTTGCGATCGTCGCTTTGGTATTGGTGCCGATGGACTAATCTTACTAGAGCAAAGCTCCCTTGCCGATTTTAGTATGAAGTACTTTAATGCCGATGGAAGACCGGGCAGTTTTTGCGGTAATGGTGCCCGGTGCATCGTACGTTTCGCTGCCTCTTTGGGAATCGTGCGTCAGACAGTTTCGTTCGAAGCAGCAGATGGTCTGCACCAAGCGGGGATAACAGAGAAAGGGGAGGTTTGGTTGCGTATGCGCGATGTGGAGAAGATCACCTTGCATTCCGAATTTGTGGAGTTGAATACCGGATCGCCCCATCTTGTGGTGAGTGTCACCGATCTGGCGAATACCGATGTGGTCTCGTTGGGAAAAAAGATTCGACAGACTCAACCCTATCAAGAAAATGGGATCAATGTCAATTTTATGCAGCGAACCCCGGCAGATGACCAGATCGAACTACGAACCTATGAGCGAGGCGTAGAGGACGAAACCTATTCTTGCGGAACAGGGGCTGTGGCGGCAGCCATTGCTTGTGCCCCCTCGGCGGAGGGAGCTTACCAGTTTACTGTGGTTACAAAAGGAGGTCTACTCTCGGTCCACTATACAAAGAAAGAGGCCCGTTTTGAAGATATTATTCTTTGCGGCCCGGCAGCGTTTGTATTTGAGACTTCTTTTCTCATCAAAGGATCGACAGTATGAAAAAATTTACCATTCGAGTGTATGGCATCTTACAAGATCCGCAACGAGGCGTCTTGGTCAGTGACGAATGGATCAGAGAAGACCGATTCACGAAATTTCCTGGAGGCGGATTGGAATTTGGAGAAGGGACCAGAGATTGTCTTGCCCGTGAATTTATGGAAGAGATGAATCTTCGCGTGTCGGTCAAGGAGCATATCTACACCACGGATTATTTTCAACGCTCGGCCTTTAACCCGGCGCACCAGATCATTTCTATTTACTATGCAGTACAGCCAGAAGAGGAGTTTGCCGTTAGGCTAAAGAAAAAGCCATTTGACTTTGATGAAGGAGAATTGGCTCGCTACAGAGAAACAAAACAGACCGAATCCTTTCGGTTTGTCCATTGGAGTGAGTTTGGCCCGGAGACATTGAGTTTGCCGATCGATAAGATCGTAGCGGCGCAACTTCGAAAACCTTGATTCATTATTGACGCATGGCCTCTTCCTTCATGGAAGCAGCCAGTTCCTTTCCCAAGTACTTTTCGATAAGTGCATGCACCCCATAAATGACCGGAGTCAGTAAAATGGCCACCACGAACTTATAGCAATAGTTAACGATGCCCACGGCCAAAAACAAATGGAATGGCCACTGGAAATCACCTGGCTGGGCATTAACCCTGGTGCCCACATAAAAGGCAATGAACAACACCACAAAGCTGTCCAGAAACTGAGAGACCAGTGTTGAACCGGTAGCCCTTAGCCAAATATACTTTTCGCCCGTCCATTTTTTTATACGATGAAACACCAGTACATCTACCAATTGGCCCACCAAAAAAGCCGTTAGAGAGCCAATGATAATAAAACTACCTTGCCCCAGCACACTCGTATACGCCACTTGCATATCGGGAACACCACTACCCTGCTTGCTGCTAATAAAAAAAGAAGCAGGCGACAGATGAATAGCCCCCATAAAAATAATAAAGGCAAAAGCGATCAATCCGGCGGTAAGCCAAGACAAAAAACGCACCCCGCGTGGTCCATAATATTCATTGATCAGGTCTGTCATAATAAAGACCACAGGCCATAGGAGCACCCCTGCTGTGAGATTAAAAGAAAGCTCATTTCCAAAAATGGAGAGGGAGATTGGAGAAAATCCCAGGGTTTGTTCCAGCGAAAAGATCTTGACGCCAATGATCTCAGCGATCAGTGCGTTAGCTATAAAAAACCCACCTAAGATCAGAAAGAGCCGATTAGCCTTGTTCGAAAGAATGGATCGTACCATACCAGGGTTTTACTTATCCATGAAAATAGCATTATTTTGTTGCTAAAATCAGCTTCTGATGCAAACCTTTCTTGAAAAAGCAATATCTCACTTGTTGGCAATCCTTTTTTTTATTGCGGTATCTGCCAGCCTTAGCTGGCCAGCCTTTAGAGGCGATAAGTTAGACCAGCATGATAATGTGAGCTGGAAAGGAATGGCGCAGAATTCATTTGAGTACAAAGAAGCGAAAGGTCATTTTCCTCTCTGGAACCCGAATCTTTTTAGCGGAATGCCCAATTACCAAGTTGCGATGGAGGGCCAATCCGTATTACCCAATCTGACTGCTATAACCATGCTGGGGCTTCCCAAACCAATGAACTTTTTCTTTTTGGCATGCTTGTGTTTTTATCTATTGGCCCTGGTACTCAGAGCCAAACCCCTGGTGGCTGCATTGGTCGCTACCGGCTATGCCCTCTCTACCTACAATGCGGTAATTATTGTAGCCGGACACGAAACGCAAATGATCGCCACCGCTTTTATGCCATTATTGCTAGCCGGATTACTGCTTACCTATCAAAAGAAATACTGGTTGGGACTTAGCGTGTCTACCCTTGGAGCCTATCTGTTACTGGCAGCCAATCACCTCCAAATAACGTATTACTTTTTTTTGATTGCCCTACTGATTACGATCGCCTATGCCATTGACTGGATACGTCGGGGCGAATGGAAACACCTTTTCCTATCGGCCGCTATCGCGCTCACCGCAGGGGGCCTGGCCATTGGAGGCAATGCCCTGATCTTATTGACCAGTGCAGAATACAGCCGTTACACCATGCGGGGAGGGAAAGATCTCTCTATAGATAATAACGGGAACATCACCCTTGCAAAAACAACGGGACTGGATACCTCCTATGCTTTTGAATACTCCCTGTCCCCTGCTGAGAGTTTTACACTCTTACTCCCAAATGCATATGGAGGTGGAAATAGTCGCTACTTTAAAGAAGGTTCCACGATAGCAAAAAATTTGATCGAGAAAGGAATCCCTGAAAATAATGCAGAGCAACTGGCACAAAGCCTTCCTCAATATTGGGGAGCGTTGCCCTATACCGCAGGTCCTGCTTACCTGGGCGTTACCATTTTTATTTTAGGGGTATTGGGACTTTGCCTAACGAAAGGCCCCCTTCGCTGGGCCTTGCTGGCCGCCACCCTCTTGGGAATCTTTATTTCGTGGGGTAAAAACTTCGCCGGCTTCAATCTTTTTCTATTCGACTATTTACCCTTATTCAATAAGTTCCGAGCGCCATCGATGGCCCAGGTAATACCACAACTATGCCTATCTGTAGCAGCCGTATTGGGGCTCACCCATCTTCTTAACCAACAAGGACGACCCGGAGAACTCTTCTCAAAAAAAATACTCATTCCCCTGGGTAGTTTATTCAGTGTGTTGTTCGTGGTATGGCTACTCCAAGACTATGGAGCTCCTATTGATGCTCAACTACTGGCTAGCTACACCGCTAACGGTTCCGATGAATTTGGACAGCTCATCGTAAATAGCTTGGAGCAAGAGAGAAGAGGCATGTTCGGCGTATCCTTTCTCAGAGCTCTCTTACTCGCCTTAGTGCTGTTGGGATTGATCTGGCTTTATCTAAAAAATTGGGTTGGTAAACTATGGATATGGATACTACTGATCATCTCTACACTGGAGCTAGCCATAACCAGTTATGAATATATCCCTAAAGAAAGCTACGTCTCGGCCGAGGACTATCAACAAAAGAACTTTGCCCCCAGCCCGATCGACCAGGAAATAAAAAAGGATAGCAATACGCATTTCCGCGTACTCAATCTTACTACCAGCACCTTCAATGATGCCATTACCTCTTATCACCACCGTTCCATTGGAGGCTATCACGCCGCAAAACTGAGGATCTATCAAGACTTGATCGAAAAGTATTTTACGACTAGTATCAATCCTAGCATTCTCAGCATGCTGAATACAAAATATGTGATCGTAAACGACCCCGGGACCAATCAACCCGCGCTGATCAGTAACCGAGATTCGGTAATGGGCAACTGCTGGTTTGTCGATAGCATTGTACTGACAGAAAACAGAGCGGCCTCGTTGAAAGCGCTGGGTGAGATCGATCTTCGCACAACGGCCTTGGCCGAAAGATCGACAGGGCTTACCAATACAGTCTATGAGGCCGATACAACCGCCTCTATCAAACTAAGCCGCTTTGATAATGACACCCTCACTTACGAAAGTGTCAGCAGTAAACCCCGGTTTGCCGTGATGAGCGAGATCTATTATCCGGCAGGATGGAATGCGTATCTGGACGGAAAGAAAATCGATTACGTTAACGTAAATTATGTACTACGAGGTTTACCCGTTCCGGCAGGTAACCATCGAATCGAATTCATATTTGAACCGGCATCTGTGAAAAAAGGAAATACCCTCATGTATATGTCCTCTATTCTCATTGGCTTGGTTACGCTGGGGGGGCTAGGAATGGCGCTGTACCAACGCATGGCTCCTTCTTATAAGGCAGCTGCCGACAAAAAAGATATTGCGTGAGTCAGAAGATACTGGTCGTAGCGCCGTATACGTTTTTACCCTTCCGCTCGGGGGGACAAAAATTTATTGCTCAATTTTTAGATGCGCTGGGCCAACAAGCCAGTGTTACGGTTTTAAGTACCGCACAAGAGCCCTCCTATACGCCATCGCCTCATTACCGACTACTACCCGCCCTGGCCTATTCTTTTTTTCGCTACTTTGACTTTACCCTCAAGGCCACGATTATTGACCTGATTGAGCGAAACCGCTATGACTGGATCATTTGGGAGCATCCCTACTATGGTTGGCTAGCCAAGATCATCAAGGAAAAAACGGGTATAAAGACCTTACTTCATACCCATAATATCGAGTACCAGCGATTTCGCTCTGTAGGAAAGATCTGGTGGCCCCTGCTAAAGCAATACGAAAAAAAAGCGTTCTCTATAGCCGATAAGATCGGTTTTATTACCGCAGAAGATAAGCGCT
>JBIIHS010000129.1:0-5026 GCA_044235515.1 Chitinophagaceae bacterium
AGAGAGGCCGGATATACACCATCAGCAATCAATTGCTGAAGACTAGCGGCTACCTGTGGAGCGTCTTCTTTGTACGTTACTCCAAACCAGTGTGAGCGCGTGGAGACCACCTTGATCACACCGCCTTCTTTGATAAACTGATCTGCCACCAGTGGAATAAAGAATTCCGATTTGGGTACCTGGCCATGCTCCTGTAAAAAAGTCGAAAACAACGCTTGTGTATACTTAAAAAAAGAAGGTGCGAAACACCAAAAGTTCATTGATACGGCCGTAGATAAAGACAGAGTTTGAGGGTGTAATCCATCCTCACAAATAACTTCGTTCCCCTTTTGAGAGATATTGATGCGCTCTGTAATACCAGCCAGATTACCCGCCGCATCCAAGGTGCAAACGCCCCTGTTAACGGTGCCGTGCGCAGAGAGTGTCCCTTCCAACTCATATCCGATGATGGCATATTGATCATCAAGGCAGTGCTTATTCAAAAAAGCAGCGGCCTGTTCAAAAGCATCCCGTCCGTAAAAATCATCGGCATTGATGACAGCGAAAGGACCGTCCACAGCATCGTTGGCACAAAGAACGGCATGAGCCGTGCCCCAGGGCTTGGTTCGATCGGCAGGAAACTGATATCCTTCGGTAAAAGAATCCAATTCCTGATAGACATAACTTGTTTCGATACGACCTGCTAGCCTGGGTTCAAAGATGGCCTTGAACTGGTCGGCAAATGCACCCCGAATAATAAAGACTACTTTACCAAACCCGGCCCTGATCGCATCGTATATAGAATAGTCCATTATGGTTTCGCCCGAGGGGCCAAAGGATTGCACTTGCTTCATGCTTCCATAACGAGAAGCCATCCCTGCGGCCAAAATAACCAGCGTCGGTTTCATAGGATCGATTTGCGGCGGCGAAATTACGTGTAATTTCGATAGCCGCCCATGGATCCCTTTCTTGCCATAAAGCCACCCGTAGAACCCCTATCACTTTCGGTGCTTGAGAAAAAAAATGTGAGGGCGAGCGTATTGCGACTCGATCTCTTGCATCCGCTGGTGTCTGGAAACAAATGGTTCAAACTTCGTTACTATTTGACCGATGCGTTGGCGCAGCATAAAAAAAGAGTGATCACTTTTGGAGGGGCTTGGTCTAATCATTTGTTGGCCACTGCGGCCGCTTGCCAAGAACTGGGTCTTCTCTCTGCGGCTTGCATCAGGGGAGAACGCCCTGCAAAACTTTCGGCTACCCTTACCCAGGCACAATCACTGGGAATGGAATTATTTTTCTTAACCAGAGAGCAGTATCGCCTCAAGATGATACCGGATTCGCTGACAACACAAGACGACTACCTGATCCAAGAAGGCGGTACAGGAGCATTAGGAGTAAAAGGAGCCGCCACTATCTTGGATACGGTTGACCGAGAACAGTACTCTCATATTCTATGTGCAGCCGGCACCGGCACCACCCTGGCTGGACTGATCAATGCGGCCCCACCAACTTGTCAGGTTATTGGTATTCCGGTTCTAAGCGATACGTCGGATATCGATGCTACACTTCGCGAACAGCTGCAAGATCGGTCTGCCCGTTGGCAGCTGCAAACCGGGTATGAGTGGGGAGGCTATGCAAAGCACCCTGCAGCGCTGCTGCATTTCATGAACGAACTCTTTGCTCAAAGCAATATCCCCACCGATATCGTTTATACCGGAAAACTTTTTTATGCCTGCCTCGCACTAGTTGAAAAGGATCACTTCGAAGAAGGAAGTAGACTATTACTTGTTCACAGTGGCGGATTACAAGGTAATAGATCGCTATCGCCCGATGTGCTTTGTTTCACCTAATGCCATTTAACTTCCATATCGCGTTATCTTTGTGATACTCTATATGCGCCCCTTGCCCCTACCCGCTATTCTTTTACTGATCGCTTTCTCTGTAACGAGTTTTACCCTGCCGGCGCAAGAGCCCCTGCCCAATTTTCAAGTACGTGATATTGGAAGCGGACGCATCGTGATCAGCTGGGTCAACCAGTATCCTTACACAGCCCAAATTACAATACAACGCTCTTTCGATAGTGTGCGTGGCTATAAAAGTATTTTAACCGTTCCCGATCCCATGGCCTTGCAAAACGGATTTGCTGATACAAAAGCTGTGAACGACCACATGTTTTACCGGCTCTACATTTTGCTAGATAAAGGGCGTTATTTTTTTACCACCCCTCAACAACCTGTTCGTCAAGCCATGGCAACCGATCTTATCGACCCTACCCTTCCTGCGGGTTCCGTTAGAAACCAGCCGGTGCCTAGTGGCATGGATTCTCCTCCAAAACCCGCTACCCCCAGCACCGATAACACAGCAATCGAATCGTCAAAAGAAGATAGTATTGATAATTCAAGAACACCCTCATCATTTCCGGTCAAAAAAGTGGACCCGGTAGTGATCAACCTCGATCGCACAAAAATGGGAGACTCGGCCAAGATTCCCTTTTCGGTAACACCCCAAAACAATCCCGATGCCTATGCGCCCTCCTTGTATGTGTATGCCCAACCAGACGGCAATGTTCGCATAGAGGTTCCCAATAAAAAACGATACCCCTATTACAGGATTCGATTCTACGAGCCCGATAAGCAATTTCTGTTCGAACTAAAACAACTACCGGCGCCTAGCTTCCAGCTCGACAAGACCAATTTTTTACATAATGGTTGGTTTCTCTATGAACTATACGAAGAGGCCCGCCTGATCGAGCGTCATAAAGTTTTTTTAGAAAAAGATTTCTAATCCCGGCTTGGCGTAGAACCTTACTTGCCTTACACAGCTTATTTGCTTGCTTATTTAGTTACTTATTCTCTTTCAAAATAGTAATACCAAAAACATCCTCCAGGTGTCGCAGTACCTGCTCTTTTACCTCCTGCATACTAATATTCTGCCCAGTTTCGCGTACTAAAGAGGTGACGGATTTATTAGCGATGCCGCAAGGAATTATATTGTCAAAATAAGAGAGATCAGGAGACACGTTCAAAGCAAACCCATGCATGGTAACCCAGCGACTACAACGAACCCCCATGGCACAGATCTTTCTGGCCTTTTGGGGATCCTCCGGATCGAGCCAGACTCCGGTCTCTCCCTTGGAGCGTCCCGCCACGACTCCATAATCAGCCAAGGTTCGTATGATCACTTCCTCTAACTCCCGTAAATACCTTCCGATGTCGGTATAGAAACACTCCAGGTCGAAAATGGGATAGCCCACCAATTGGCCGGGGCCATGATAGGTAATATCGCCTCCGCGATTGCTTTGATAAAATCCGATCTGACGTTGCTCCATTTCCTCGCGACCGATCAAGACATGTTCCATCTTTCCACTTTTTCCCAGCGTGTAGACCGGCGGATGCTCTACCATCAACAAATGATGGGACGTAGTGGTGCCCGCCGCTTTGTTGGCCAGTGTCTGTTGCAATAATTGCTCCTGTAGGTCCCAGGCCTGACGGTATTCCATCTGACCCAGTTCCTTGAAATGCACCACTTGCTTCATAGAAATACAAAGGTACCGACAAAGCGGCAAGCTTTACCTTTGTGATCATGAAACCCGATACAGAAGAGCGGCTGATGGAAGCAAATGATGAGCTCTACGAACGCTTCACCTTACAAGTCGATAAAGGGCAAGAGCCACTGCGTATCGATAAATTCCTATCGAACCGAATAGAGCGAGCCACACGCAATAAACTACAACAAGCCATGTCGCTGGGTATGGTAACGGTCAATGGCATGCCCGTTAAACCCAACTATAAGATCAAGCCCCTCGATCAGATCTGTATCTACTCCGATATCAGCCCGGAAGAGACCGATGTTGTTCCCGAAAAAATGGAGCTGAACATTGTATTTGAGGATGCCCATCTGATGGTGATCAACAAACCGGCCGGCATGGTCGTACACCCGGGCAGCGGCAATTATCATGGCACCTTACTAAATGGCGTGGCCTGGTATCTGCGAGAACAAAATCCCCTACTCACCGAAGAGCTGCTGCCCCGCTTTGGATTAGTACACCGGATCGATAAGAACACCAGTGGGTTGTTAGTACTGGCCAAAACCGATGTTGCCATGCGACAGCTCGCCAAACAATTCTTCGATCATACCGTAAAAAGAGAATATCATGCGTTGGCCTGGGGCGACCTGCAGCAAGATCAAGGCACTATCATTGCCCATGTTGGAAGACACCAGCGATTCAGAAAAAAGTTCGAAGCCTATCCCGAGGGAGAGCACGGAAAAGAAGCCATTACCCATTACCAGGTCTTGGAGCGATTTGGTTATGTAACCTATGTGCGCTGCGTACTCGAAACGGGCCGCACACACCAGATCAGGGTGCACTTAAAATACCTGGGGCATCCGCTTTTTAGCGATGATACCTACGGAGGCGACAACATTGTAAAAGGAACTGTATATGCCAAATACAAGCAATTCGTAGAGAATTGTTTCGCGATCTGCCCTCGTCAGGCACTTCATGCCAAGACGCTGGGTTTTGTACACCCCGTTACGCAAGAAGAGATGTATTTTGATACTCCCTTACCCTATGATCTGCAAAAATTGATTGAAAAGTGGAAGGGCTATGCGGCCGGATTTAAAAACAAAGACTAATTCAGATCGTAGATGGTGGCGGTAAAAAGTCCACTTTCTCTTTTCTTGAGAACAAGGTCCCAATCTCCCACGTAGCGCAATAAGACAGGAACCACCAAGGACCCATAACGAGCCATCTCGGCTTCCATCGATACGTTAAAATCGTATACTCCTGCGTTATAACTCATCGAGTAGGTTCTCTTTAAGACCTCCATGGTTCGCACACTAAACCAGGTATCCATGTTATCGATCACCAGCTTATCGCGTTGGCTGGAGGTCAGCTCTTTTTTGGCTGCTACAGAGAACAGATAACAAGACTCACCCCTGTATTCCGCATAATCGATAGAAAGATCGTAAAGGTCTGCTCGCTCCGGATCGAAGATATCCATCTTATCGCCCAGCAATGGAACGCCCTGAATACGTTGCCCGGGTC
>JBIIHS010000130.1:0-5018 GCA_044235515.1 Chitinophagaceae bacterium
ATCGGTCTTCCAATCGAAGTTTGTTGGGACTTGATGATCAAAATTGATCTCATTATCTTTTAACTTTAATAAAATTCTTATGATGTCCTTTCCCAGAATCTGTTCATTTTTTTTCGCTACGACCACACTGGTACTTTTCTCCTGCGGGGGTGCCACAAGTGATTCTACTAGTTCTTCCGATGCCAATGCTGGAAATTCCAAATCCACTACCTCTTCGGTCGGAGGCGATCCCGCACGAAGCGCCGTTTATCAAAAGGGATTATCCCTGGTGGCGAATAGTGATTGTCTTACTTGCCATAAGATCGATGAGAAGCAAACCGGTCCCTCTTATCGTGATATTGCCAAAAAATATGCGGGCGCTCCCAATGATGTTATCACGGCTTTGGCGGGCACCATTATTAACGGAGGGTCCGGCAATTGGGGGAACGTACCAATGACGCCACATCCTTCTTTATCGCAAGACGATGCGGAGACCATGGTGCGCTATATACTTGAGTTAAATAATAATTGATATGAAATACGCCTTCTCCTTTTTGTTGATAGGATTTTCTTTCCTTATCTGCAATTCAATATCCGGACAAGCGCAGAATACCTTAACGGCCAAAGAGCAGGCCGAAGGATGGCAGCTTCTATTTGATGGAACTACTACCCAGGGTTGGCATAAATATGGTGGGGCCTCCATTGGGTCTGCGTGGAAGGTGCAAGAGGGAGCCCTTTGGCTTGATCCTTCTCAGAAAGAGGGTTGGCAGATCAAGGGAGGGGGCGATATCGTTACCGACGAATCGTTTACCGATTTTCACTTGAAGCTCGAATGGAAGATCGCTCAAAATGGTAATAGTGGTATTATGTTCTACATTCACGAAGACAGCACAAAATACCAATGGCCTTGGATGACCGCACCTGAAATGCAGGTGCTCGATAATCAGGGTCATCCAGATGCCAAGATCCCCAGCCACCGTGCGGGCGATCTCTATGACCTAGTTTCTTGTAAGCAAGAGACCGTGAGGGCCTTCGATCAATGGAACCAGGTCGAGATCGTTTGTAAAAAGGGTAAGCTTGATCTTTTTTTGAATCAAGTCAATGTTGTCTCCGTACAACTTTGGGGAGAAGAATGGAAAAAAATGATAGCCGCCAGTAAATTTCGCAACATGTCCGGATTTGGAACGTTTCAAGAGGGTCGTATCGGTCTACAGGACCATGGTGATAAGGTCTGGTACCGCAATATCAAGATCAAAAGACTCTGAGGTAAAGCTTACTCCACTTTTACGATCTTAATGATATTTGTGGGTAAGTGCATTGCTACCGGGGTACTTCCGGTACTGACTACCACGTCTCCCTTTTTTAAAAAGGACCTCTCTTTTAAAATGTCGATCTGGTCTTTGAAGATCTCATCGAGACTTTCTTCTTCGTCGTAGTAAAAAGCTCTGACTCCCCAACTTAAACTGAGTTGATTAACTAAGGAACGCTCCTTGGTAAAAACGTAAAGGGGTGCCTTAGGGCGATAGCTGCTCAGCATAAATCCAGTGTAGCCACTTTGAGTCATCCCAATGATCGCGTCAGCATTGACATCTCCGGCCAATTCACAAGCATTATAGCAAATAGCATCGCTCATAAAAGAAGGGGAGTGTGCTTGGGGGCGAAGCATTTCTTCTCTGTTGTAATCGTAGCCCTTTGCCTCCACCTCTAAAATGATACGGGTCATGGTTTCAACGACTAGTTGCGGATATTTTCCCACTGCTGTTTCTCCGCTTAACATTACGGCATCGGTTCCTTCCAGCACGGCATTGGCCACATCAGAGATCTCACTGCGATTGGGTTTTGTTCGCTCCATCATACTTTCCATCATCTGTGTAGCGACTATAACGGGTTTAGCACGATGGATACATTTCTTGATAATATCCTTTTGCAGTAGGGGAACTGCCTCTACGGGCAACTCTACGCCCAGGTCGCCTCGGGCGATCATAATGCCATCACTTTCCAGTATAATATCGCGGAGATGACTAACTGCTTGCGGCATTTCGATCTTGGCGATCACCTTGGCCTTGTGGCCATTTTTCTTGATCTGTGCTTTCAATTGTTGAACGCAAGAAGTACTTCGTACAAAGGATAGGGCGATCCAATCAACGGGTTGAGTAAAAATGAATTGAAGGTCGTTGAGGTCCTTTTCGGTGAGGGCCGGTAACGAAATGGTTGTCTCCGGAAGGTTCACTCCTTTTTTGGGAAGCAGGGTGCCGCCTAATTGCACCCGAACTTTTACCTCTTTTTTTGTCGTGATCTCCTCTACCACTACCTCCATCTTGCCGTCATCTAGTAAGATACGCTCTCCCTTTTTTACATCTTGGTATAAGTTGGGATAGGATACATAGATCTTGTCAAAATTTCCTACGACCTTTTCATTGGTAAATGTAAGCAGATCGCCTTCTTTGATCTCCATCGACCCATTTTCTATCTCTCCCACGCGAAGCTTTGGTCCTTGCAGGTCGGCGAGTATGGCTATGTTGTAGGGCTGCGATTTGTTTATTCGTTGTATGTCGCCAATAATACGGGCCTTGTCTTCGTGTGCGCCATGCGAAAAATTGAGTCGAAAAACATTGACTCCGGCTCTTACCAACCCCAGCAGTTGGTCATAGCTTTCGCAGGCGGGGCCTACGGTCGCTACGATCTTGGTTCGTTTGTAAGCATGCTGCTTTCCGGCCTCATTATCAAAATTGCTATGAATGTATTTCTGTAAGTGGTTTTCCATGTAGAGTGGGGTAGTTGAATGTCCGGTAAGCTTAGCGGGCCAGTATCTTTACAATGTTGAGCCATTCCTCGTTGATGGTGCCTTTCATCTTGACGGCTTGCTCTAGCGGGATATAATTCATTTCATTATTCAAAATGCCAACAAATACATTGTGTCTTCCAATGGCAAGACTTTCAACGGCATGATAGCCCATTCGGCTGGCGATGGTTCGGTCTATACAGCTTGGGGCTCCTCCTCTTTGTATATGCCCTAGGATACAGACCCTGATCTCTGCCTTGGGAAGATTTTCTTTCAGCACTTTCGCTACTTCGTTGCCACCACCAAAGTCATCTCCCTCCGCAACTACGATCAGATTGACCAGTTTTTTTCTTCTTTCCTTTTCTTTGAGGGAGGCGATTATATCGTTTATGTCGGTTTTCTGTTCCGGGATCAAGATGCTTTCGGCTCCGGTAGCCATTCCACTATGCAAGGCAATATAACCAGCATCTCGTCCCATTACTTCAATAACAAAGACCCTATCGTGCGCTTCCATGGTATCTCTGATCTTATCGATCGCTTCTACGGCCGTATTGGCGGCGGTGTCGAATCCAATGGTAAAATCGGTGCCGGCAATGTCTTTATCAATGGTACCGGCAATGCCTACGCATGGTATATTGAACTCTTGACTAAAGGTTACGGCACCCCGAAAGGAGCCATCTCCACCAATGATGACCAACCCGTCTATGCCTCTTTTTTGTAGATTTTCGAAAGCCTTTTGTCGACCTTCTTTTTGCATAAAGTCTTTACTGCGTGCTGTCTTGAGCATGGTGCCACCTCGCTGTATGATATTGGCTACCGATCGACTGTTCATTTTGATGATATCATCTTCGATCAGCCCCTGGTAGCCACGCATGATGCCATACACTTCGAAGCCATAATATAAGCCGGTTCTGACCACCGCGCGGATCGCCGCATTCATCCCGGGGGCATCTCCTCCAGATGTCATCAATGCTATGCGGGAAACTTTATGACTCATAATCGACAAGTTGAAGTAGCGAATTTACGATTTTACTACTTTTATTCAATGAAAATCTTACTGACTGGCGCCAATGGTTTTTTAGGATACTATTTGAGCGATCTGCTAACTAACGCCGGTTTGGATCTGTTAGCTACATCCCGTGGTGATTGTCGTCTTCCTTTTTCATCCAAGGAAAATTTTAATTACTTGCCGCTGGATTTTACAGAAGAGAATTCAGTCTATTCAGTAGTGGAGTCCTATGGTCCGGACTATATCATTCATGCGGGTGCCATGGGCAAACCAGACGATTGTGAACTTTATCCAGAACTGGCCGATCTTATCAATGTGGAGGGGACCCGTTTTTTGTTGAGCGCCGCCCGGCGAGTCAATGCACATTTCTGCTACATCTCTACCGATTTTGTTTTTGATGGAAAAGAAGGAAATTATAAGGAATCGGCTGTGCGGTCTTCGGTCAATCATTACGGTCTTACCAAGTTACGGGCCGAAGAGTTGGTGGAAGCGGCTGCTTTGTCTTGGTCCATCGTGCGAACGGTCTTGGTCTATGGCAGACCCATGACGGGGCGAAGTAATTTGCTCTCCATTGTGCATGATAAACTGAGTAAGGGGGAGTCTTACCAGGTGGTAGACGACCAGATCAGAACGCCCACCTATGTAGGAGATCTGGCGCTGGGTATTTTTCAAATTATCAATCAAGCCAGAGAGGGAATTTATCATCTTTGTGGGCATGAGGTGTTGACACCCTATCAGATGGCCCTGCAAGCCGCGGCTTATCTTTCGCTGGATACTTCCTTAGTGGTGCGCACCGATACGGCTTCTTTCAAGCAAGTGGCACAGCGGCCTTTACGAACAGGGCTTAGCATCGAAAAAGCGCGGCGTGAACTTGGATTTTTGCCTTTGACTTTTCAGGAGGGGCTTCTGCGCACTTTCGGACCTCGTTGAACTCAGTTCATCATGACGATATTGACGCTTCGCTGCAGAATGTTAAAGGCGATCTCTGCCATCAGATTTTCCTTGTCGAGGGTAGGATTTACCTCGGTGATCTCGAAACAGCAGATCTTTCGGTTTTGCATGAATTTACTGACCAGGTCCTCTGCCTCTCGCTCGCGAAGACCATTTCCTACAGGCGTGCCGGTCCCTTTGGAAATTCCCGCGTCCAGGCAATCGACATCAAAGGAGATATAGATATCCGTACAGTCGGCCAAGTAGCGTAGCACGGATCGAACTATATTTTCGGCTCCTTTGTTACGAATCTCTTTG
>JBIIHS010000014.1:0-15606 GCA_044235515.1 Chitinophagaceae bacterium
TGTTTCCGCTCTTGGCAATTCTGTGCTGTGCATCAGTTACCAGTCCTACCAGACGAAACGCCACGCCGGGATTAGGTTGTTGCGAAATGGTATCTCTGAATTCATTGAAAACCCGGATGGGTGTTATTCCATAGTGCTTGATCTCGAAGCGGTAATTATCAAGGGGATGACCGCTCAGGTAAATACCGGCTACTTCTTTTTCGTGTTCCAGTTGTATGACCAGGGGCCAGGGCGTCACCTCGCTGATACGGGGTGGCGGAATTTCCATGGTCACCGTTAGTTCCCCAAAGAGGGTGTTAGCCGATGCGGCTTGCTGCTGGCTCATTACCTGGCCATATTTCATGATCTTCTCCAGCCCGTTTACTTGCTCTCCATCGGGAATGGTAAAATACTGTGCGCGGTGTAGTTCGGGAAAGCAGTCAAATCCTCCGGCATACGCTAGGCTCTCCAGTGTTCTCTTATTGACGGTCCGTTGGTTTACCCGTTTTATAAAGTCGAATACGTTTTTGTATTGCCCTCCTTTTTTACGCTCATCGATAATGCTCTCTACGGCGGCTTCGCCTACCCCCTTTAATCCGCCCAGTCCAAAGCGGATCTCCCCCTTGCTATTGACGGCAAATCCTTTAAGGGATTCGTTGATGTCCGGTCCCAGCACTTTTATGCCCATGCGTTTACACTCTTCCATAAAGAAGGTGATCTTCTCGATACTGCCCGCGTTGTTGAGCACTGCCGACATGTAGGCCGCCGGATAATGCGCTTTTAAATAAGCAGTCTGGTAGGCGACATAGGCATAGCAAGTAGAGTGCGATTTGTTGAAGGCGTATTGGGCAAAGGCTTCCCAATCGGTCCAGATCTTTTCGAGTCGTTCGGCCGGTAGCAAATTACGGGTAGCTCCCTCGATAAATTGTTTCTTCATCTTATCGAGTGTCTCCCGATTCTTCTTTCCCATGGCCTTTCGTAGCACATCCGCATCACCTTTACTGAAGCCGGCCAGTTTTTGGGCCAGCAGCATCACTTGCTCTTGGTACACCGTGATTCCATAGGTCTCCTCCAAGAACTCGCTCATCTCGGGAAGGTCATAACTGATCGCCTCTCGTCCATGTTTGCGGCCAATGTAATTAGGGATGTATGCCATCGGGCCCGGCCGATAAAGAGCGTTCATCGCAATGAGATCGCCGAATTTATCAGGCTTTAGTTCGCGCAAGTATTTTTGCATGCCCGGACTTTCGAACTGAAATGTTCCAATGGTGGCCCCTTGTTGATACAACTCAAAGGTCTTGGCATCGTCGAGCGGTATCGTATCGATATCGATCTCTACATCGTGTAATTGTTTGATCAACGCCAGCGCATGCTTGATTATGGAGAGGGTCTTGAGTCCCAAAAAGTCCATCTTGATGATGCCGGCACTTTCTATATCTTCTCCCTCGATTTGGGTTACCCAAAGGGGGGAATCCTTTGCGGTAGCCACGGGGATCAGATCGGTCAAGTCTTGCGGGGCTATTATGATACCGGCCGCATGAATACCGGTGCTACGAATCGACCCTTCGAGACGTTCAGCTTCGTGCAAGACTTTGGAAGCCGGTGTCTCTTTTTGTTTATAAAGATCTCTTAGCGTTTTTACATTCTCCAGATCGTCATTGGCCAATCCATCTTTTTCTTCGAGCGATTTTTCTCCATCCTTGGTTTTCATTGGAGCATGTAGCACCCGACGCAATTCAATGCCCGGTTTGTCCGGAACCAATTTAGCCAGCGCGTTCGCTTCCGGAAGCGGCAGATCCATTACGCGGGCAACGTCCTTGATACTCATTTTGGCCGCCATGGTGCCATAGGTAATGATCTGGGCCACCTGGTTCTTTCCGTATTTTTCGACTACATAATCGATCACTTTTTGCCGGCCCTCATCATCAAAGTCGGTGTCGATATCTGGCATTGATTTTCTGTCGGGATTCAAGAATCGCTCGAACAGTAAATTGTACTTGATGGGATCGATATTGGTAATGCCAATGCAGTAAGCCACCACCGATCCGGCGGCCGATCCGCGCCCGGGTCCTATAAAGACGCCCTTTTCTCTTCCGGCTCTGATAAAATCACTTACGATCAGAAAGTAGCCGGCAAAGCCCATCATCTTGATGGTAAAGAGTTCGAATTCGATCCTTTCCTTTACTTCTTCTGTAAGGGTCTGGTATCGGTTCTCGGCCCCCTCCCATGTTAAATGCCGCAGGTATTCCCATTGGTTCTGTGATTCGGCCGATACTTTGTATTTGCCAATGGTCTCCTCCTTGGTATGTATTTGAAAACGTTTGGCCACGGGGAAGTTGGGCAATAAGATATCGCGTGTCAAATTCAACGGCTCGATCTTTCCAACGATCTCATTGGTATTGTCGATCGCCTCGGGCAGGTCAACAAAGGCTTGTTGCATCTGCGCACTCGTTTTAAAGAAGAACTGGTCGTTTGGGAAGGCAAATCGTTTGTTGCGAACATTCACGTCATCGTCGGTCATCTCCCGCAGGGCAGGGGTCGATTGTTTTTCGCCCGTATTGATACAAAGTAAGATGTCATGCGCGTTAAAATCATCTTGTTCCACATAGTGGCTATCGTTACTGGCAATGATCTTGACCTGGTAGCGTCGCGCCCATTTGATGAGAATGTCATTGACCTTGTCTTGCTCGGCCATGCCATGTCGTTGTAGCTCGACATAGAAGTCTTGCTGAAAAATATTCAACCACCAACGAAATTCATTTTCGGCCTCTTCTTCGCCTTTGTTCAGTATCGCTTGTGGTATGGCGGCTCCCAGACAACAGGTGGTGGCAATCAGCCCCTCAGCATATTTTACGATCAGCTCTTTGTCAATGCGCGGGTACTTGCCATACATCCCTTCTACATAGCCCAGCGAGGTTAGCTTGATCAGGTGCTGGTATCCTATTTCGTTCTTGGCTAGTAATATTTGATGAAAGCGTTTGTCTTTTTGGTCTTTGGTAAATGTCTTTTGATGCCGGTTTTCGGTAACATAAAACTCACAGCCGACAATGGGCTTCACTTTCAGATTACCGTTTGAGTCTTTATTACGATGTGCTTCGGCGACAAACTCAAAGACACCGAACATATTTCCATGGTCACTGATCGCCAGACCGGGCATACCATCGGCCATTGCTTTTTTGTAAAGAGCGGGAATGGAGGCGGCTCCGTCGAGTAGCGAATACTGGGTATGAACATGCAGGTGAGAGAAGGTCATAGAAGGTCAATAATAGGCAAATTAGTTACCTTTGCAAAATTCCTGTTTGTTGATTTGCGTACCTATTTTCTCGTATATAAATTTTGGGCAATAGCCATCGTATTGCTGCTCAGTAGTTGCTCGGTATTATCCACATTTACGAAGCCAACCCGCTCAGCCCATTCCGGGCAGACGGCTATTTCGTCTCCTGCTTTTTTGCCTGCTATCGCGGTAGACAAGCCAGCTGGCTCAGGCGATCGCACGGCTCGAAATAATAAAATGACTTCTACGTCTGCTACTACGCCCACTACGCCCGTGCTCTCCAAAAGTGTGCCGATCCAATCCATTCCTGTTCAATTTTCGCTTTCGCCGATCGAAGCCGCTTCTTCCCTACAGCTTAAGTATGCTGTCTTGCTCGATACGGAAGTAGAAAGCTTACCGGCTTCCGAATTATTGGAGCAGATCGATCCTTGGATGGGGGTGCCTTATCGCTCGGGGGGAACCAGTAAGACAGGGGTAGATTGCTCCGCCTTTACCATGCAGGTATTGGATCAATGCTGTGGGCGGAAATTGCCACGCACCTCCAAGCAGCAATACGCTGTTTGCGAGCCGGCTGACTTGATCACATTATTAAGCGGCGACCTGCTCTTTTTCGCTACCCGCGGAAAGACAGTTTCGCATGTTGGTATCTATTTGGGGAATGGAAAATTTGCACACGCTTCGGTCAGTAGCGGTGTTACCGTCAGCGATATGTCAGATCCCTATTATCAAAAGAGATTTATCTCGGCCGGGCGTATTCCGGTAGCGTCCGCTCAGTGAAAATAGAGGGGATATCAAGAGAATCTTTTTCGCATGGCATTTACCCAGTTGGTCCACTCCGGAATAAGTCGAAGAAAGTATGCACCGGCCAGGTACATCAAAATAAAGAAGAAGCTTCTTCCTACGAGCGCTGTCCAACCGCTTAGTGCGCTAAATAGAAAATGACAAGTAGCCCAGCAACTTGCCATCAGCAATAGAGTAAAGAAGGTTTTAGCAGAGAAAGGTTGCAACTTGAACGTTTTCCAGAGAAATAATAACCGAAACAGGTTGTAACAGCCGATCGAGATCAGTTGAGCCAGTGCCGTTCCGGTAATGCCATATTTTTTGGTGAGTCCATAACTGAGTGGTAGCATGACAGCCAGCAAGATGATTCCGCTCAAAAATTCGAAACGCCAACGGGGCGAAGTAACGATGATCTGGGAGTTCACCCCAGTGCCCATGTCAATCAAGCGTGTTATCCCTAACAAGATCAAAACGGTAAAGCCCTCGAGGTAAATCGACTTGAGTCCAAAACTAATTACCGCATCGGAATAATTGATCAACAATAGCATCAGTAATCCTCCACCGGCGAATAGCAAGTACAGAGAAGATTGGCGATAGAGCGTTGCGATGGTAGCGACATCTTTTTGTTTCCAGGCCGTGGACAGGGGAGCAATAGCAGCGGCTACCACTCCTCGCTGTGGAACCTGTATCAGGGATGCCATGTTTTGCGCCAGCGAATACAAGGCTACCATTGCCATGGCATTGGTCAGCACCGAGGCGATCAGGATGGTGTCGAATACTTGGGCAAGCGTAAAGATCAGGGTGCCACCATAGGTAAAAGCCGTATAGCGTAGAATGGGTTTTCTAAGGCGGAAGCTTAATGGGCTGAACGGTATCGCAAACGGAGCTTGTTTTCTATACAGTAAGACCAGCAAGAGCAATAGGGCAATAAAGGGATAACTGAAGGCAAACAGTTTTATAAAAGCGTCAAAGCTGTTTAAATGGCCCAGCGCGTAGGCGCCGATCAATAGCAAAACAAAAAGTCTCCAGCCGGCCTCTTTGATAAAGTGACTTGTTGCCGCACGCTGTTGTTGCCAGTTCCATGCTTCTAAGATCGTAAACAGCAAGAGCCCTGCTCCCAACGCAAATGTCCAATAGTAATAATTGACCAATTGCGGCGCATTAGTGGCATATTTTCTGATCACCAAGGGTTCTATCCAATAGCCAATGGTCATGGCAACAAGGCATCCCATCGCTCCCAACAACAGGGCTAATGTTAATTGATCGTTTCTTTTATAGCCAAGACGATCGCGATAGTACGGATAGAACTTATAAATAAAATAGGGGGCACCCAAGTTGGCAGCGGCCGCTAATAAGGTGGCAATGGCAATAAAGGCATTGTAGAGTCCAAATTCTTCATCGGTAAAAAGACCCTGCTTGGTAAAAAGGTAGGTATTGAGTAGTCCCACCGCAAAGCCGGCATAAATGACCAGGGTAGACAGGATGCTTTGCTTGCGAATCAAACTCATTAGGTAAAGATACTATCTGTACATTCAATTGACGCGTCGTAGCGTCCAGTAGTAATTACCATCCAATAGCTGTACGTCTTTATCCGGGTTTCCGGGCCAGGTGGTCCATTGGGTAGAAAGGGTTAGTTGCTGCTCTCCCCAGCGAACCGGCATCTGGAATTGATCAATGCAATTTTGAAAGCGAAATTTGATCTGCCCCTGGGTCTGTTGATATTCCAATACCGGGATGGTGGTACTGCGCAGGTACTGATCGAAGATCACGGAAAAGTCTCTTTTGGCCTTTGTAGAGATATAGGATTCTACATCTTTGGTATCGACGGTACGATGCCGGAAGTCTCGGTTCAACCCCAGCAGGATAGACCGGAATAATGAATCATTTCCGATCATTTCTCTGATATGATGTAGCAAGCCTGCTCCTTTGTTATACATATCTCCGCTACCTTCTTGGTTCACACCGTAATCCCCAATTAGAGGCTTGTCGTTTCGTATGTTCTTGCGCACCCCTCGACAATACTCGTCTGCTGCTTTTTTCCCATAGTGATAATCAATAAAGAGAACTTCTGAGTACATCGTAAAGCCTTCGTGTACCCACATATCGGCAATATCGTTAGTGGTAATATTATTGGCAAACCATTCGTGGCCGCTTTCGTGAATAATGATATAATCCCAGTCTTTGCCCCAACCACTGCCGGAAAGATCTCGGCCTCGATACCCATTTTTAAATCCATTGCCATAGGCGATCGCACTTTGGTGCTCCATCCCTAAATGCGAAGATTCTACAAGTTTGTATCCATCCTCATAAAAGGGGTAGGGGCCGAACCAGTATTCAAAGGCCTTGAGCATGCGGGGCACGTCACGTCCAAACGAGGGTTTGGCTTTTTCTAAATCATAATCCAACACCCAGTAGTCTAGATCGAGTGGCGTTGGTAAAACACCATTGTACTGATCCTTCCAGTGAACATATTTCCCGATGTACGGAACCAGATTATAATTGTTGATGGGGTTCACTACTTGCCATTTAAAAGTTCGGCTTCCTGGTTTATCCGCCGTCTCACTGACCAACCTGCCGTTGGCTACGGCAACTAGCGTATCCGGAACGGTCACTGATAGGATAGCACCCCGATCAGGTTCATCACTTTGGTGATCTTTGCAAGGATACCACACACTGGCACCTAATCCCTGGCAGGCCACCGTCATCCAAGGTCTTCCTTCTTTGTCTTTGGTAAAGATCCAGCCGCCGTCCCAAGGAGGATTCTTTGCTACACGGGGAATGCCACTAAAATAAATGGTAATGGATTGTTCAGTTTTTCTGCGCGGTGCCGATTTTTCACGCAGTAAAACCAGCCAGCTGTCCTTTCCTCTTTTTTGATGATCGACCCTTTTGCCCTCCCAGAATACGCTATCGATAGTTAATGGGGCTTGCAGATCGATCTGCAAAACGGGCTTGGCCTTTGGATCGGTGCTTTTGAAACGTATCGTGTTTTTCCCGGTAAGGGTTCTTGATAAAAAGTCCGGAGTGACCGCAAGATCATACTGTTGAACGTTCCACCAGTTTCGTTCCGTATTGAGGCTGCCTCGCAGGGTATCGTCTATTGTGTATACAGGTTTGCGCTGTAGGGGTTGAGCCCCGATGGGCAATAGGGATAGAAAAAAGAGGCTGTTGATTAGCAAGCAGAGGTATCGAGTGGGCATAGCTGACAAGAAGGTTTACAAAAATGCTATGCTAATATACCTACTGCTTTGCAGATTCTCCGATTCCTTTCTTTTTGAAAAGAAGGTCAGTTCTTTCTTAGCTTATCAGCGAACACCTTTTTGAATTTGTCCAGTTTAGGTTGAATTACGAACTGGCAATAGGGGTTGCTATTCCCATTCAATTCCATATACTGTTGATGATAGTCCTCTGCCGGATAAAATACAGAGAAGGGGCTGATCTCGGTAACGATCGGGTCTTTCCAAGCTCCCGAGCGGTCCAGCGCCAGTTTATACTGCTCCGCTTTTGCTCGTTGCTCTTCGTTATGATAAAAGATGCCACTTCGGTATTGGGTGCCCACATCATTGCCTTGCCGGTTAAGGGTGGTGGGATCATGTGTTTTCCAAAACACCTCGAGTAATTCATCGAAACTGATCCGACCAGGATCATAGGTAATTTGAATGCACTCCGCATGTCCCGTAGTGCCCGAGCATACTTCTTTATAAGTGGGGTTTTGGGTCGTGCCCCCAGTATAACCCGATACCGCACTGATGACACCGTCCAGTTCTTCGAAGATGGCCTCGGTACACCAAAAACATCCGTTGGCAAATGTGGCCGTATCGGTATTGGCAGGAAGGGGCGTGGAGCTCATGTTTTTTTTATTTTTTTGGGGTGATGAGGGGGCTTGTCCGCAGGCAGGTAAAAGAAGGGTCAAAAGAGCGGCGGTCAACAAGCCCGGAAGAGTAAAGCCAGCATTCACTGTTTTTTAATTTTTATCATTAACAAAGGAAAGGGGTTCTGGTTTACTAGTTGCGGGCACACCTATGGGTTTATCTGTTGATTTGGCTTATTTTTATCCGGTCATTTTAAAAACACCTGTATGAAAAAAATTGTTACCAGTCTTTTTTATTGTTTGTTTCTTTTGGGGATCTCTCTGGGGTATGCTCAACAGCCTGCGGCGGTAGACCTGCGCACCGAAAAGCCGGCGCCTTTAAAGGAAAATATGATATTCAAGCCAACCCGAAGTGGTATGGACAATCTCGAAACGATCGAGGTGATCGCCTTGGGGACCCCCTCTGTCAAAGTATCCAATACAGCAGATGGGACCTATAGCAGTTATGATCATTCAATTCGGGTTACGTACCCACTGGTGCTATCTAGTGGTAAAACAGGGTATTCGATCTGCTTCTATGGGGCTACTGAGAAAATTCCCTATGCCGTGGAGACTAAGGGAGGGCGCACCACGCTTTTTTTTCCAATGACTACACATGATCTACTCAAAGCTCGTATCGAGCAGATGCTCACGTTAAAGAAGAAAGTTCCTATCAAGATCACGCAACAAGCCGATGGCTACAGCGAGGCGCTGTTAGGCGGATTTTGAGGTCTTGATATCGAATAACAGGTTGCACTGGTCCGTGCAAAGAATAACTGCACCTTGTACAACAAAGCCCCGCGAAAGGCGGGGCTTTACTTTAAGCGTCGGCGGAGAGAGAGGGATTCGAACCCCCGGACCTTTTACAGTCAACGGTTTTCAAGACCGCCGCAATCGACCGCTCTGCCATCTCTCCGGCGCAAATGTACGTCAATGATCTTTTCAGCCCAAATCCAACGCAACAAGAGTTAACTTCGCCGTTCATCTCGTATGCTCGATTTATCTTCTCTTGCTCCTTTTTTTTGGAAGTATCGACTTCGCCTAGCCGCTGGTTTGGGTTTTGTGATACTCTCCAATTATTTTAATGTGCTCTCTCCACAGATCACCGGGTTCGTGATCGATTATGTACAACGATCGCTCTCGGTAGACGGGTACCAACCCCCGGCCACTTATAAGGACTACGATAACGTAGTGGTGCAGCTCATCTCGTGGATTACAGCGTGGGGAACCAACGTTGGAACGGTAGTGGCACTTTGTGGGGCTGTTATCTTGGGGCTGGCCCTGCTGCGGGGGATCTTTCTTTTTTTAATGCGGCAGACCTTGATTGTCATGAGCCGGTATATAGAGTACGAGCAGAAGAATCAGATATTTGCTCATTACCAACGGCTCGATACGGCCTTTTTTCGTGAGCAGCGCACGGGCGACCTGATGAACCGTATCACGGAAGATGTTAGCCGTGTAAGGATGTTTACGGGTCCTGCGGTTATGTATATGGCGAACTTGGTGACGATCATCTCACTGAGTTTATTCTTTATGTTCCGCCGTAATCCGGAGCTTACCATTTATGTACTGATCCCCCTTCCAATACTGGCATTGGCCATTTATTATATCAATAATCTGATCAACCGTCGCAGCGAGCGGATACAAGAAACCTTGTCGGACCTGACCACGCATGCGCAAGAAGCTTACTCTGGTATTCGAGTGGTCAAGGCCTTTGCGCAAGAGCAAGCCATAGCAGGTTTTTTTAAGCAGATCACCGAGCGGTACAAAAATCAGGTATTGGGGCTGGTCAAGATCGAGGCCTTATACTTTCCTTCTATTAGTTTATTGATCGGATTAAGCACCCTGCTTACGATCATGATCGGGGGGCTTTATTACATCAAGGGCACCCATGCTATTAGCATCAGTACCATCGTGGAGTTTGTGATGTATATTAATATGCTGACCTTTCCGGTTAGTGCCATTGGGCTGACGGCGAGTATGGTACAGCGTGCCGCCGCTTCTCAAAAAAGGATCAATGCCTTTTTACAGTTGCAGCCAAGTGTAACTGATCGATCCGATGCCATCGATAAAACCATCAAAGGACAAATTGAATGTAAGAACCTGGGGTTTACCTATACGGATACAGGGATAAGGGCGCTCCGCAATATCGATCTTGTTATTAATCCTGGCGAAAAAGTGGCCATTGTTGGTAAGACCGGAAGTGGTAAGTCTACCTTGGTACAGCTATTGCTTCGCCAGTTCGATTCCACCGAAGGACAGCTTTTAGTGGATGGTATTCCCATTGAGCAATTCCAGTTGGCTTCGTTGCGTAAACAGATCGGCTATGTGCCACAAGATGTTTTTCTATTCAGTGACACGGTCACTTCCAATATACGATTCGGCTTAGAGCATATTGATGATGGTCTGATCGAGAAGGCAGCACAACTTGCCTGTATAGACGAAGAGATCAAAGAATTAGCAAGAGGTTACCAAACGATGGTAGGGGAGCGGGGTGTCATGCTCAGCGGAGGGCAAAAGCAACGAATAACAGTGGCCAGGGCCTTGCTTCGCAACCCGGCGCTCTTGATCTTGGATGATTGCCTTAGTGCGGTCGATGCCCGAACCGAACAACGGATCACGTTAGGACTCCAGCATTTTTTAAAGGATAAAACGGCCATTATTGTAACACATCGGATTTTCAGTCTGCTCTCTTTCGATAAAGTGATAGTATTGGACAATGGCGCCGTTGTTGAAATGGGTCCCCCGGCCGATCTGTTGAAGGCTGGCGGCTACTATGCCGACATGTATAAAAGACAGCAGCAAGAACAGTCCGCTACATTGGATTGACTTGATTTGGTTTTTTCCCAAAGATTTTTTTTATTTGTATAGAGTCTATTAGAAATTATCAAACTGCTTAAAAACTACTATTGTGTCTTACGAGAACAACGACAGAAAATTGGACAGCATTTACAGTAAGCGTCTTCGCGCTGGTAAACGGAGAACGTATTTTTTTGATGTAAGGGCCACCAAGGGGAACGATTATTACCTAACGATCACAGAAAGCCGCAAGCGCTTTGATGATAATGGCTACGATCGTCACAAGATCTTTTTGTACAAAGAAGACTTTAACAAGTTCGTAAAAGCATTGGGAGAGGCCGTGGAATACGTTAAAACCGATCTGATGCCTGACTTTGATTTCGATGCTTTTAACCACGAGGAGACATTTGACGAGGAGGGTTCGAACCGTTCACTTCAGTCAGATGATGCTCAGCCCATCTCTAACCCAGCGACCAGTTCTGGCTCTCAACTGCAGGACAGTTCTTCAGGAACAGGGGAGGAGGTCGACAAATGGTAATTCTAAATATTTGATAATCAATTTATAAAGTCCTGCTTCTGCGGGATTTTTTCTATTTGTTAAGAATAATCAAAAATTTCGTTTATCTTTCCTCTTAAATCATGCATAATCTTGATTAGTAGTGCACTATCATTTATTAAAACTGTAACTATGCAACCAAACTTTACGCTTAGAAAGTTTTTTCAATCGCTCTCAGTCTGCTTAACCTGTCTCTTTTCTCTGCTGTTAGGCACACAACTTTACGCGCAAACCATTATCACTACTAACTACAGTACTACCCCAAGAGCTGGTGCAACCGGCGCTGGTGCAGTTACGTTTGTGGTTACCAACAACAACAGCAATCCTGTTACGTTGACTCGGGTGGATGTGCAAGCGGCCACTCAATTCTCCACGGGTAGCACCACTGGAAGTTTGTGGTTCTCCTCTACCTCTTTATCCGGAGTGCCTACTATTGCATCGCCCACCTGGACACTGATTGCTACGGGTACGCCGGTGAATGTTACTGCTGACGGAACCTACACTTTTTTAAGTGGATTGAATTTCTCTATTCCTGCTAACACTACTTATCGTTTTGCATTTTCTTCTAATAACGGTATCCTTGTTAATGGAGCTCCTAATAATCCTCCTCCCGCTCCCAGTTCCTTTACCGCAGATGGCGTAACACTGGGTGTTGCCAATTTTCAGGTGGCCGGGTCGATCGTGGGTTATGTGGTGCTTGGAGCCAGTAATTTCTCTCCCTATGGATTTCTGGGCGCACTCCACTTTACGAACTCTGCTTGTAGCGGTACGCCTGCCCCAGGCAATACAGTGGCCTCTTCGCCCGCAGTTTGTCCTGGTGTAAACTTTACACTTTCTCTTCAAAATACAACATCAGGTACAGGAGTAACTTATCAGTGGCAATCTTCTGCTGATGGCACCACTTGGACCAATATTTCCGGTGCAACGGCTGCCTCTCTTACCAGAAACCAAACAGCCGCTACTTATTATCGCTGTCAGGTAACCTGCTCCGGCAATACAGGTACTTCAAATGCTTTGTTGGTTGCCATGGCTCCTACCACGGCTTGTTATTGTATTCCTACCTATGCTTTCGGCTGTGCCCTTGGTGATGCCGTTACCAATGTAACGATCCCCGGAACCACGCTGAACAATACTTCTGGATGTGCCACTCCTCCGTATACTTATTTCAGTAGCGTTGCCGCCCCTTCTTTGATCGCTGGTGGTAGCTACACTGTCAATGTGACCATGGGTGCTGATGCCGCCCAGCATGCTCGCGTCTGGTTCGATTGGAACCAAGACGGCGATTTTGATGATGCTGGTGAGGCGGCTGGTGCTACTTCGGGTAGTGCCGGTTCAAATGGTACGGCTGTGATGGCCATTACCGTTCCTTCTACGGCAACCCTGGGTACCACCAGAATGCGCGTTAGAGGTGGAAATGATGCTGCCCTTACTGCTACACAAGCTTGCGGAACTTCTTCCAGCAGCTTTGGAGAGGCAGAAGATTATAATGTAACAATCGCTCCTTGTACGCAAGGTGTATTTACTACGCATCCTGCCCCTTCCACTATTACTTGTGGAGGTAACGCCACCTTTACGGTAGTGGGCAGTGGCTCATTACCTACTTATACATGGCAATTCCGCACAGGTCCTTCTGCTATTTGGCAAGAGCTTCCCAATGGTGGTATTGTTAGCGGTGCTACTACCGCTACCGTAACATTGACCAATGTGCCTACGACTTGGAATGGATACGAGATTAGAGCTATTTTGCGTGGTGCTTGTACTGGTGCAAACCCCAGTAATAGCACTACCCTTACGGTCAATCCAATTCAGACGGTGGTTAGTCCTGCTTCTGCCAGCATTTGTGCCGGTACCATCCAGCGTTTGAATATTACCAATTTTGCTTCTACCTCTGCTCCTGTTACAGCCAGCTTTACCTCTACTGATGTGCCCAAAGCAATTCCTGATGCTAATTCAACGGGTAATTCTAGTAACATCACTGTTAGCGGTTTGCCTGCTGCTGCTGCTTCTGTTGGTTTAGCGGTACGTTTTAGCGTTCCTGCTCATACATGGCCTGGTGACCTGGTTGTGGTATTGAGAACTCCAAATGGTCAGATCATTAATCTTGATAACGAGATTACGGGTACTGGTTTTGGTCCTGGTCAGGGAATGGTCAACACTGTCATCAGCTCCGTAGGAGTAAACGCCCTCTCTTCTGCTATTTCAGCCAGCACTACCTTTACCGGAGTGTTCAGAGCTGACCTGGGTACAGGGGCTGGCGCAGGTCCTGCCTCACTTGTTCCTACAACCACTAGTTGGTCTGCTCTTTATGGTGCACCTAATGGCGTATACACGCTGGGTCTCCGTGATAAATACGCAGGCGATATTGGAACCTTGACCGCTTGGTCACTGGATGTAACCTACGTAGTACCTAGCTACGGAGAAGGTGTATGGACTGCAACGCCTGCTGCAGCTGGAACCATGTTCCTCGATGCAGCCGGTACGATCCCATACAATGGTACTCGCGAAGACACCATTTATGTTAGTCCTAGTGTGAACACAACCTATTCAGTGTTCTTTAACTCTACTGTTTCTCCTTGTACATCTGCCCCTGCTCAAGTACTTGTAAATGTGGGTCAGCCTATCACAACATTGGCCGTGCCTGCTACTGCAGCCGCTTGTGTGGGTGGAGGATTCACCATTGCCGGTACGCATGCGGCCATTCCTGCTGGAAATGCCGCCGCCATTTATCAATGGCAGCAAAGTGCCGATGGCGGTGTTAACTGGACCAGTATCAGTGGTGCCACAGGGCTGACGTTGTCTGTGCCCACCACTACGGCTTCTATGTCCGGTATGCGTTATCGCCTGCTGGCACAGTCGGGAGGTTGCCCTGTCGCTGTTTCCAATACTGCTATCTTAACAGTTAATCCCCTGCCTTCTGTAACTATTTCTGCTCCGCTTACAGGTTTGGTACCTGGCAGAACCGTTACGGTTAGCGGAACCAGCTCACCAGCTGCGGCAGCTTGGTCATGGGCTCTGAATGGTTCGTCCATTGCAGGTGCCACCGCCACACAGCTTGTCAACATCGATGGTCTGGGTACTTACCAGGCTACCGTACGCGACGTAAATGGTTGTATCAACAGATCAAATTCACTTGCCATAACCGGCGAGGCTTCTGATAAGCTCTTCATCTATCCTAATCCAACCACAGGTGTCTTCCAGGTTCGCTACTATCATGCCGGAGATGCCAATGAAAAGCGTATCATCTCTATCTACAATCCGCTGGGTCAACTGGTCGCTACAAAGACCTTCGACCTTAGCTACAGCACAGCTCCTTACCTCCGTATGGATGTAGACCTCAGTGGTGCAGCTCGCGGTACGTATGTAGTAAAAGTAGCACACGAGTATAGCGGTAAGATCGTATCAGGGCTGGTACTGGTTCAGTAATCGACCTTGGATCTTCCTACCAAAAGTCCCCGGAAACACCGGGGACTTTTTTTATGTATTAGATAAAGTAGGTTCGTAAAAAAGAGGGGAATATTAATTGGGGGTAGCAATGAGCATTAAATGGTGGATCGGTCGACACAGCGTTTAACGCATGGCCTTATAGCAGTTGATAAGTCCATTGGTAGAAGAGTCATGGGAGCTAACTGGGCGTGATTCTCTTAGCTCAGGTAGGATCTTTCCGGCCAGCTCCTTTCCTAATTCCACACCCCATTGGTCAAAGCTGTATATATTCCAGATGATTCCTTGGGTAAAGATCTTATGCTCGTAGAGGGCGATCAGTTCTCCGAGGGTGAACGGGGTAACTTTTTTCAGCAGGATGGTATTCGTGGGGCGGTTGCCAGCAAAGACTTTGTAAGGAAGTAATTTTTTGATCCGAGCAGCCGAGAGTCCTTGTTTTTTTAGCGCGGCCTTTACCTGCGTTACAGTTTGCCCATGAAGTAAGGCTTCGGTCTGGGCAAAAAAATTGCTCATCAATTTTTGATGATGGTCCCCAATGGGATGATGGGAGCGGGCCGCTCCGATAAAATCACAAGGAATAAGGGGCGTGCCTTGGTGAATCAACTGAAAAAAGGCATGCTGTCCATTGGTGCCGGGTTCTCCCCAAATAATGGGACCCGTTCCGTATCGGACGGGTTTGCCGCTACGGTCAATACTTTTTCCATTGCTTTCCATATTGCCTTGTTGAAAATAGGCGGCAAAGCGGTGCAGGAATTGATCATAGGGTAAGATCGCCTCGGTATCGGCCCCAAAAAAGTTGCGATACCAAATACCGATCAGTGCCATGATAACCGGAATATTATGCTCTAGCGGCTGGGATCTGAATTCTTTGTCTACGTGGTGAGCTCCTTTTAATAATTGCTCAAATGGTGCATATCCGATGGTGAG
>JBIIHS010000131.1:0-4969 GCA_044235515.1 Chitinophagaceae bacterium
TGTCCCTCGAAATACAAAGAGGCCGAAGCCCAAGGCAAAACACATCCCGGCAACGTACCTGACCCCCGTAATGGCAATGCCACCAATTAAAATAAGCGCATGAGCTACACCGGCGAGCATCTTGTATATGGGCAATTTGGAAATTTCTTTATAGTACTGTCACTGATGGCCGCGGCGGTTGCCGCCATTTCCTTTGCCCGTGCCACCGTTGTGCAGGAACCTTCTGACAAAAAAGCCTGGTTGACTCTTGGACGCATCGCGTTCATTTCGCAATCGCTAGCCGTATTTGCCATCTTTGGCTTGATCTTTTACATATTACAACAGCATCTCTTTGAATATCATTATGCCTGGAAACACAGCAGCCGCTCCTTAGAATTCAAATACCTGCTGGCCGCCATCTGGGAGGGGCAAGAAGGCAGCTTTCTTTTATGGATGACCTGTCATAGCATACTGGGTCTTGTCTTACTTACAAAAAGATCAGAATGGGGCGCTCCGGTCCTGAGCGTGCTTAGTATGGTTCAGTTCGCCCTTTCGACCATGATCATGGGATTGTACATTTTCGGATGGAAAATGGGATCGAACCCCTTCATCCTGCTACGCGATAGTGGTGTGCTCGATAGTGCCCCTGCCCTGCATGTAAATTTTGATATTACCCAGGCGCTTCGCCCCGATTATCTCAGCAGTATCAAAGATGGAAACGATCTGAACCCCTTGCTTCAAAACTACTGGATGGTCATTCATCCTCCGGTACTATTTATGGGGTTCGCCTCCACCAGCATTCCGTTCGCTTTCGCCATGGCCGGTCTTTGGAAAAAAAAGTTTGGAGCCTGGGCAGAAGAGGCACTCCCCTGGGCGCTTTTCTCTACCGCCGTATTGGGGGTGGGCATCATGATGGGTGGCATGTGGGCCTATGAGTCGCTCAGTTTTGGTGGCTATTGGGCCTGGGATCCGGTGGAGAACGCTTCACTGGTACCCTGGCTGATCGGGGTAGCCGGTTTGCATACCCTATTGATCTATCGTGCAACGGAGCAATCCCTCAGGGCTACTTATCTTTTTTTCATACTAGGATTCCTTTTCATATTGTATTCTACTTTTTTAACACGAAGCGGTATCCTTGGCGAAACATCTGTACATGCCTTCACCGACCTGGGAATGAACTGGCAATTGCTGGCCTTTCTCAGTGTATTCACCCTGCCCTCACTTACATGGTTTCTGCTAGAATATAAACGTATTCCGAGTCCCCAGAAAGAAGAAGAGATCAGTAGTCGCGAGTTCTGGATGTTCATTGGATCATTGCTGTTCTTTTTATCGGCCATGGTGATCATTGGTCAAACATCGCTTCCTGTTTACAATAAATTATCTACTTTTTTCTTCGAGCAGATTCGTTCCATTTCTCTCTTTAAGGACTGGCTGGGGCCCAACGCGACTCCGTTGAATTTGGCCCCTCCCAAAGATGTGGAGTTCTCTTACAATAGTGTTCAGATCTATGTTGCCATCATTGTGGCGCTGCTGACCGCCCTCACGCAATACTTCAAGTATCGTCATACAGAGACCCGATATTTCTGGAAGAAGATGTTGATGCCCGTGCTGCTAAGTGCCATTCTATTTGCCCTTTTTTCTTGGCAAGTTGGTATCGACTATCCACGTAAGGGCCCCGTATTTGAAGGATCGATCTGGCTGGCCGTATTGCTAAGTATTTATGCGCTGGTGGCCAACCTATCGTATATCTGGATCGGCGCCCGGGGTAAGCTCCAGCATGCCGGAGGATCTATTGCCCATGTGGGCTTTGCAATGGTATTACTTGGTATATTCATCTCCTCTTCCAATAAAGAGATTATCTCCAATAATATCGATGGGATACCCGCTCCATTGGCCGAGGGTGAAAACCCCAGGGAAAATCTGACGCTGATCCAAGACATGCCGGTCAATATGGCAAACTATACCCTCACCTACCTGGGGGATTCAGCGCATCCCAAAAAACAATTATGGTACTACAAAATTCGTTTTGTCAACAAAAATGGTACCGACTCCTTCTTACTTACTCCTAATGCCTTTGTGAATTATAAAGGGAACGAAGGATTGATGGCCAATCCGGATGCCAGACATTATTGGGACCATGATGTATTTACCTACATTACCTCTATACCTAACCCGGAGAATGCCACAGACACCAGCCGCTTTGTACCCTATGTCAGAAAAACAGGAGATACGCTTTATTATTCCAAAGGCACCCTACTCGTACAATCCCTGGGGCTGCGTGATAATGTGCCCGATTCGTTGTTTGGCCAAAATGGCAAACTCTATGAACTTCCTGTATCGGTACAAGCCGCTACGGGCACCTCGTACCAGTTAACCTTAAGAGCGGCGCTGGCCAAAGGACAATGGATCTCTTTACCTGACACTCTCACTACCGAAGGCATGATCTTGCAATTGCAAAAAGTATTGCCTGATGGCTCAGTCGAACTCGGCATCAAAGAAAGTGATGCCTTATTGAAGTACGTAACACTAAAAGCGTACCGTTATCCCTGGATCAAGTTACTTTGGTACGGCGTTTGGATCACGGCCATTGGTCTGCTGATCAGTATGATTCGCCGTATTCGAATCCGCAGACTTCGGATCGCCAAATCATAAGCAATGAAAGGTGTGCCTACACCATATCGAGTAAGACCTGCACGCTATTGCATCAACATGGGATTGGTCATCTTGCTGGCGGGATCTCTTTTTTCTTTACAGGCACAACCTCCTTCGTCTGTTCCTGAAAAAGATAGTCTCTTACCGATCCCTCCCCTGTCCGAACGAATGAAAAGATGGGGTCCAAACGATACGATCGTAGTCAACGCTATATGGTACAAAAACGAAGTGCTTAGCTACCGCGAAGAAGAAATGGCTTGGGTATCGAACCTAAGTCCTGAACAACTCGAAAAACATATAGCCGCCTGGAACCGACTTCGTAATGCCGTTTATGTCACCTACCCCTATGCCAGAGTAGCGGGTTCTACTATCAATCAGATCAACCTGGAGTTGGAAAAGAGCTCCTCAAAAAAAGATCGAAAACAGATCATAAAGGCCCGCGAAAAAGAGTTGCGTGACCAATTCACCGAACCGCTTACCAACCTCTCGGTGTACCAAGGAAAGATACTCATGAAGATCATCAACCGACAAACGGGTAACAACTGCTATGAACTGGTCAAGGAATTTAAGGGAGGCATCAACGCCAGACTCTACCAAACCGTTGCTTTTTTCTTTGGAGGAAATCTTAAGCAAGAGTGGGACCTGGCACAAAACAAAACAGACCGGGATATCGAAAATATAATTCGCGAAATTGATGGATCTTGGTATAACAATCCCTATCGCCGCTAAAATCTACGACATGCAAGCACATATATTGGCTTTTGGAGCGCACCCCGACGATGTGGAGTTAAGCTGTTCAGGAACCCTTATCAACGAGATCAGACGGGGCAAAACGGTAGCCATTGTCGATCTGACAGAAGGGGAATTGGGCACTCGGGGTACGGTCGCCACCCGCTACGAAGAAGCCGCCGCTGCTGCCAGCATCATGGGAGTAAGCAGTAGAGAGAATTTAAAAATGAAAGATGGATTTTTTGAAAATAACGAGGCGCACCAGCTGGCTGTCATCGCGGCCATTCGCAAATACAGACCTTCTATCGTTCTGGCCAATGCCCCGCAAGATCGTCATCCGGACCATGGCAGAGCCGCTCAATTGATCGAACAGAGTTGCTTCTTAGCTGGATTGTCAAAAATTATAACGAAAGATGCAAGCGGTAATCCGCAGCCCCGCTGGCGACCCGCTTATGTCTTTCACTATATACAAGACCGATATATTGAGCCCGACTTTGTAGTGGACATCAGTGAAGCCTTCGAGACCAAGATGCGATCGATACAGGCCTACGGCACGCAATTTCACGATCCGGAAAATCGATCCGGAGAACCCCAAACCTATATCTCTGCCCCCCATTTTCTGGAAGGCATTACAGCAAGGGCCCACTTGATGGGTAAAAAGATCGGGGTCGCCTATGCAGAGGGATTCCTATCGGCCAAAAAGCTAGGAATTAACAGTTTTGATGCATTCATTCAAAACGAAACCTGATTTTTTAGCGTCCAATGGAGTATCTTCATTAATGACTAACCCCCTTTCATGACACTACCCAAATTTCTAGGCACGGCTCCTTTGCCGGGCAAGCACAAATTGACCACTGCGCCTTTAACTTTTCATGCTGAACTAAAAAAGCGCATCCAATCTTATTTCGAAAAAAGAAATACAAAAAGCACCGGCAACTGGAAACTCTACAGCAAGGCTCTTTTATTGCTCTTGGGTTACGTAGCCGTTTACATTCATCTGGTTTTCTTTACACCGGGCTCCCTATGGGCGCTCGCGGAATGTTTACTTCTAGGAGGGCTAACCGCTGCCGTGGGTTTCAATATAATGCATGATGGCATTCATGGCTCTTTCAGCAGCCGTAAATGGGTTAATCGCTTAGCGGGCTTGACACTGAACTTACTCGGTGCCAATAATTTCATGTGGAAGACAAAACATAATATCATACATCATACATATACCAATATTGCTGGGGTAGATGACGATATCGAGGCCCGTCCTTTACTTCGCCTTTGCTCCTCGCAAAACCACTATAGTATACACCGCCTTCAACATTGGTATTTTTGGGCGGCCTACTCACTGCTATACCTTTGGTGGATCTTTTTTACGGACTACCGAAAGTACTTTACCGGCCGTATCGGAGGTGTGGCCCTGCAGGCAATGACGCTCCGGGAACATGCCAGCTTTTGGGGCTTTAAAATGCTGCACCTCTTTCTTTTTGTGGCTTGTCCTATCTATGTAGTTGGGCTCAGTAATTGGCTATGGGGCTTTTTGGTCTTTAGTTTATTTACCGGTTTTATACTCAGTATCGTCTTTCAACTGGCTCATACGGTAGAAGGCACTCACTTTGTT
>JBIIHS010000132.1:0-4944 GCA_044235515.1 Chitinophagaceae bacterium
CAATTGGCGCAACGACCCGATTATATCATCGATGCCATAGACAGTATTACCCCCAAACTCACCTTTATCAAAATGGCTTTTGACAGTGGGATCCCCCTTGTCAGCAGTATGGGAGCCGGCGCAAAACTAGATCCCACCCGCCTGCAGGTGGTCGATATCTCCAAGACCTACAATTGCCCTTTCGCTCAGCAAATTCGCAAACAACTTAAGCAACGTCATGGTATCCGAAAAGGTATAAAAGTGGTTTTCTCCCCGGAAAAAGCCATAAAAGAAAGTCTGATGCTTACCGATGGGAGCAATTATAAGAAATCAGCTTATGGCACAATCTCGTATTTACCGGCCACCTTTGGCGCCGTAGCCGCCTCGGTGGTTATTCGAGATCTGATGGCGGCCACGCCGCGCTGAGAAAGATCATACTGCTGGTACACCTGTATCAGTGTCCACATGGAATGTCGATTTTACCTTGTCGGTTTCAACTATGTATTTTACAGACCGAAGCGAGGCGGCCCAGGCGCTGGCCACAAAACTAAGTGCCTACAAGAGCCCAGAGACTATTGTGCTGGCCATTCCGCGCGGAGGAGTCCCCATTGGTTGCACGATCGCTAAGACACTGCAAGCACCCATTGACCTGCTGATGGCCAAAAAGATCGGCTACCCTGGAGATCCGGAGTTTGCCATAGGGGCGATTTGCGAAAATGAGGTCATTCTCGAAGAGAAAAGCGGGGTGCGACCAGCGTATATTTTGCAGCAACAAGAAAAGATCAAAAAAGAATTAAAAGCGCGCTATCGGATACTGACTGGAAAAGACCGGCCGCTTTCGCCAGTGCAAAAAAAAGTAATCCTTACCGATGATGGTATCGCCACAGGAAATACCCTGCTGGCTGCCGTACGGGCTATTCGCAAACAACATCCTAAACGGCTGATCGTAGCCGTACCAGTATGCTCTTTGGAAGCAAAACGAAAATTGGAGCCCGAAGTAGATAAATTGATCAGTTGCTATTACCCCGACCCGTTCATTGGAGTAGGAAGATTCTACGAACAGTTTCCTCAGGTAAGCGATCAAGAGGTAAGCACCATGCTTCAAAACGCAAACACATCGCTCAACTCCGTTAGTCCCCCATGAAAAAAAGACCCTTCGCCTATTACATGATCAATGGGATCACCGTATACCGCATTGCCGCGGCCCCGGTAATGATGGCATTATTGTTCTATGGGCCTCCTACTTGGTTTAAATGGTTGGTCGGGCTAAGTTTTTTTACCGACCTGATCGATGGGGTACTGGCTCGTATGTTTCGGGTCAATAGTGCCCTTGGTGCCCGCCTGGACTCTATTGGAGATGATCTGACCGTACTGATCACAACAGCAGGTCTTTTTATGAAAAGACCGGAGCTGTTAACCGAACAACTAGCCTGGTTACTCCCCTTATTGCTGTTATTTTTGATCCAAACCGGATTGGCCCTTTATCGCTATGGGCGGATCTCAAGCTTTCACACCCGCCTGGCTAAACTGGCTGCCTTGGCACAAGGGCTTTTTATTTTGAGCTTCTATTTTTTTGATACAGTTAATTACCCCTTATTCTATGCAGCTGTCTCTATTACCCTACTAGAACTTATCGAAGAGATCGTGCTGGTATACTGGTTCAAAGAATGGACCACTGATGTAAAGGGGCTTATTTGGGTATGGAAGAAACAACGATAACGCCCTTGTTGATGATATCTTCCACGATCAACTTACCATACTCCTTACCCAACTGATCCGACGAGGCCGGATCGAAACTCTGGCTTTGAGCAGAATAGATCAGCTTACCATCTGAGAGATCATAGAGGTTGCTTTCCCAGAAATAGCGAGTATTGGTCAGATAATACCCCGGAGAGTAGATACGACCGTACAACGTTCGAGAATAGCCCCAGAACCTATTATAATAAAACCCATAGGGGGTAAACTGCATCTGGCCGGGCACATAGTAGCGCTCGCGCTCTTTATCAAGTAAAACGATCGTAAGCACTCCGTCTATACCGGAGTGAGAAAGTTTTGAAAGGGCTTCTGCCTCGGTCAGTTGATCGAACTCCTTTGGGCCATATAGTTCGCAAGCACAAACCGCTTCTTGACCATGAGAACGAAGATCGGCTGCCAGGGAATGTTCCATATGCTCTCGTAAACTACGGTCCCGATCGTGTACCAATCCCAATACGATCAGTTTTTTAAATAAGACCGGAGTTGTTGGGCGAGGAGACCAAGAGCTGGTTATTCGAGAAGCAGAAGAACAAGCCGCTATAAAAACAAACAAGGCCACCGAGCAATAGAGAACACTGCGTTTTTTCATACCGGATCATTATATCCGGTAAACTACCAAGTGAAATGGTAGTAGACAATGACTCTCGTCACTTCTTAGCAGTCTCCGTGCAATCCTTGCATTTTCCCTGTACCAATACCTCTACTTGTCGGGGACTATACCCTTTCGGCAATTTCAGTACCGGGGTCACCACTTCGTCTAAACAGAAGGTATGATGACATTGCTGGCAGACAAAATGAATATGCTCATGGCGATGATGCCCGTCGCCACACTCGTCTTTGCACAAGGCATAGCGTACCGCGTTATCCGCCGAGGGAATGGTGTGGATAAGGCCGCGGTCCACAAAGGTCTGCAGGGTGCGATAGATAGTGACTCGATCAAAGGTCGTTCCCGCTTTTTTTTCGATATCTCCATGAGAAAGGGCGCCGGGCTGGTCTAAGAAATACTGAAGTATGCGTTTGCGGCTTTCGGTTACACTAAGTGCCTGACGCTTTAGCAAGGCGGTGATCTTCTTTTCGGTAGAGGCAGCAACACGAGGCATAGGCCAGTAAAATTAGTTTTTCTCCTCGAGTAGTTTTCGAGCATCGGCGATCAATTCTTTTACTTCCGATTCCTTGAGCCCGTCATAGATTTTTTTGACATCGCCGTTTTTATCTACCAGGGCAAAAAACTGGGTATGAAGAAAATCATCTTCGATAGAGGTAAGATTATTGGCCGGATCGTCGATCGTATAACTGATACGAGCGGCATAATACAAACTGTCTTTGCGGCCGGTAAGAAAGATCCACTTACGCGTATCTACTTGCAAAGAATCGGCATATCGCTTTAGCTGAGAGACCGAATCGGTCTCGGGATCACAGGTATGAGAAACGATCAAGAATCCGGGTGCGGTATGCAATTCGTCATATACCGTTCTCAAGTAGTTATTCATTCTCGGACAGATCCCCTTGCACGTAGTAAAAAAATATGAAGCTACATAAACCTTACCCTTAATATCCTGCTCCGAAAAAAGGGTACTATCCTGGGTTAAGAAGCGAAATGGACGCACATAGCTGACCGGGGCTACTCCCTTTTTTGTATATCCCGGAATTAGGACCGCCAGGGTCGCATAGAAGCCGATCGCCAGCAAGAAAAAAAATAAAAGATAGAGCCCTAGTTTTTTTGACATGACGTCGTGTTGAATGTCAAAATTACGAAGGCAGAGTGGCTTTAAGGAAGCGGAGCTCAATTTTTTGCAACTTTGTTGCTATTTTAATATTTTTGCACTATGAAGCGTCGGATCAACTGGGATGCCTTAGGCATTAGTGCGTCTGTAATTTGTGCCATTCACTGTGCGCTTTTGCCCTTATTACTGACCAGTTTGCCATTATTCGGCGTCAATATCATTCATCACCTGGGCTTTGAATTAGGGATGATCGCGCTAGCCCTGCTCATAGGCAGCTACTCGATGTATCATGGCTATACTAAACATCATCACCGCTTGGTACCCTGGGTCCTTTTTTTGTTGGGAGGAGCTTTTTTGGTCCTCAAACAGGTCTTTCCCGTTTATCAGCTCTTGTTATTGGTCCCGGCCGTAGTCCTGATCATTTACTCTCATCTGCTCAATGTCCGGTCTTGCCGCTCACATAACCATGCGCATGCTGATGATTGCCGGCATTAGCACTATTTTTTTACTTCGCGTTTCGCCCTAGTTCGACCTGCAGTAGTACGCTGGGCTTTTCAGGACGGTTCTGTTGAGAACGAGCAACAGAATAAAAAAGAAAACAAATAAAGGTTATGCCTTGCGTCAATTAATATAGTAAGTTAGCCTTTAACAAAGGGGAAAAAAGATGAAACTGTATTTACTTATCGCACTATTTACAGTAGCCACCACGGTCTCGGGTCAGGGTAACGATCAAACAGCGATCTACAATTTATTATCCTCCCAATCCCAAGCGTGGAACCAGGGTGACCTCGAGGGTTTTATGGCGGGTTATTGGAAAAATGATTCGCTATGCTTTATCGGCAAGTCGGGGGTTACCTATGGTTGGAGCCATACACTATCCAACTATAAAAAAGGATACCCTGATAAGATCGCCATGGGGAAGTTGCAGTTTACGATCCTGCATGTTCAGTTACTATCCAGTCAGTATGCGCAGGTTATTGGTAAGTGGTATTTAACAAGAACCATCGGTGATCTCAGTGGTCATTTTACCTTGCTGCTAAAAAAAATGGGAGGCCAATGGTTGATCGTTTCTGACCACAGCAGCTAATGATGATGCTTTTTCCAGGCCTTTCGTAAATAGTTCACCAGTGCAGCAAACGAAAGGATGAGTAGCACATAATACAGAAAAGTGACCCAACCGGGATAGCGACCTGGAACAGCAAGGCCGACATATAACCCAACGGTAGAAGCCGTGAGCATCCAGATAACGGTCATAGCAATTGCATTGACGATCCGAATAAAAAAGGCGCTTACTTCCGAATCCCATCCCTGCTCCATACGACTTAATTAGGGGATCAAGATACGACGGAATGCAGTGGAATCTCCATTAAATACATTAAAGTCAACGGGGCCCTCAATGCCGTTGACCCGTCCCACATCACTATGCTGCCAGAAGGCCCAGCCTCTGCTGATGCTGGGCTGGCCTCGTTGATAGTAATGCGCTACC
>JBIIHS010000133.1:0-4825 GCA_044235515.1 Chitinophagaceae bacterium
TCCACCAACCAATTACTAACGACCATTGCCTGGCAGATCGATGGCAAGACCACCTATGCCCTCGAAGGATCGGTCTTTATTGGTGGGGCCGTTGTGCAATGGCTACGCGATGAACTAAAAGTAATCAACTCCGCCCCGGATATCGAAAAACTTGCCGCGACCGTAAAAAGTAGCGAGGGAGTGTATATCGTTCCCGCTTTTGCCGGATTGGGGGCCCCCTATTGGAATGCACACGCCAGAGGAGCGCTGTTCGGACTTACTCGGGGAACGAATCATGCGCATATTGCCCGTGCGGCATTAGATAGTATTGCCTATCAATCTGCCGATCTGCTCAAATGCATGCAGGCCGATGCACATATTCCTATTCGCGAGCTTCGTGTAGACGGTGGTGCCACTGCCAATGATCTATTAATGCAGTTTCAGGCCGATCTGCTGGATTGCAACGTAGTGAGGCCCATTATCATAGAGACGACAGCCATGGGGGCAGCCTTTTTAGCCGGACTGGGTGTAGGGCTTTGGAAAGACCAAGAATCACTTAAACTACAATGGAAGCGCGAACGCGTTTTTGAGCCCTCACTACCTGTAGAAGAACGAAATATACTTTTAAAAGGGTGGCAGCGTGCCGTCAAGGCCACGATCGCGTGGGCTGCGGATCAGCCCCTATGACAAACAAGCATAAATTGAATTATCAATTCTAGAAACTAATTGCCCGTTTATGAATCCAATCCTCACAGAACTTATCGGAACAGCACTGCTTATTTTTTTGGGTTGTGGTGTCAATGCCAACAACACCCTGCATAGCTCGCATGGAAAAAACAGCGGCTGGCTATTGATCAGTTTCGGCTGGGGACTGGCGGTTTTTGTAGCTGTGTATGCAAGTGTATCGTTGGGAGGACCTGGTCATCTCAATCCGGCCGTAAGTCTCGCTATGCTGATGATGAGTAAACTTACGCCGGCTCTTTGCGGTCAATATATAGTTGCGCAATTAGGGGGTGCGATCGTGGGGGCCGTGTTGGCTTGGCTCTCTTATCGAGACCACTTTAATGCACACGCAAATGCCGAGGAAAAACTTGGTGTATTTTCGACGAGTCCGGGTATTCGCAACATCACACAAAATCTGATCAGCGAAATATTAGCCAGTTTTGTCTTTGTGTTGGCTATACTTTGTATTAAACCCTCCGCCAATACACTGGGAAGTCTCGATGCCTTAACAGTAGCACTTTTAGTAATGGCCATAGGTATGTCCCTGGGTGGAACAACAGGCTATCCGCTGAACCCGGCCCGAGATCTGGGCCCTCGCATTGCCCATGCGATACTTCCTATCAAAGGAAAAGGGAGTAGTAATTGGAGCTATGCCTGGCTGCCGGTGGCTGCTCCTCTGTTGGGTGCAGCATTAGCGGTATTGCTCTACCAAATCCTTTTGAAATAATATCAAAGCACCACCTCACAAGCCTCGATGATCAGGGCCGCCGCTTTTTTCAATTGCTCGGGATGAATTATAAGGGGAGGAGAAATGCGAAGACAATGCGGTGCAAATAAAAACCAATCCGTGAGCAATCCTTTGCCCAACACATAGTCGATCACTTTTTTACAGGCTTCGGCAGAGGCAAATTCAACTCCCATCCACAGACCGGCACTGCGCACCGAAACAATCTTTGGATGTACCAATGCCGCTAACAAGAGTTGTTCTTTTTCGAAGACCTGTTCTATCCATTTTTCCTCAAGAAGGGCCTCGAAGGCGGCAAGACCGGCCGCACAACAAACCGGATGACCACCGAACGTGGTAATATGACCCAATACTGGACGATCGGTCAATTGATCCATCCACTTTTTATCGGAGATAAAGGCCCCGAGTGGCATGCCGCCCCCCAAGGCTTTTCCCAAGAGCAGTATATCCGGAATCACATCATATCTTAAAAAGCCCCATAAAGAACCTGTTCGCCCGAATCCTGCCTGGATCTCATCAAAAATGAGCAGGGTGCCGGTGTCGGAACATTTTTTCCGAAGCGCCTTCATCCACTCTTTAGCAGGACTCATTACACCCGATTCAGCCTGGATGGTCTCGATGATCACACAAGCCGTTTGACCATCGATCGCGTCTACGGCCGCTTCCGCATTGATATCAAAATGAGAAATACCTGGCAGCAATGGTCTAAACGCATTGCGAAAATATTCATCACCCAATAGACTAAGTGCGCCCTGTGTAGAACCATGATACGACTTATTGAAGGCGATCATCTTGGTGCGTCCCGTTACCCGCTTCGCCAGCTTCATGGCCCCTTCGGTGGCCTCGGCCCCAGAATTGGTAAAGTAGACCGACTGCAGCGTAGAGGGCAATTGTTTGGCAAGAGCGGTGGCATAGCGTACTTGCGGCGATTCGATCATCTCTCCATAGACCATCACATGCAAATAGGCATCGGTTTGCGCCCGAATGGCTTCGACCACCTTTGGATGCCGGTGGCCGATATTGGCCACACTGATCCCGCCGATCAGGTCGATGTATTCCTTTCCCTGGGCATCATAAAGGGTGGCACAGTCTGCGCGCACCACCTCGATCGCTAAGGGAGCGGTAGAGGTTTGGGCCACATGGCTGAAAAATAGTTCGCGTTGATTCATGGATACAAAGGGCCACAAGCCCGAATAACAACAAAGGAAACAAAGAAAATCGACCTTTTAAAATTTGCGCTACTTTGCATGTAAAATCTGGTACCATGGCCTTGGTATTACCCGTACGCGATCATCATCCGAAATGGGGGGCAAATTGCTTTTTAGCTCCCAACGCTACTGTGGTGGGCGATGTGATCATGGGTGAGTCCTGCAGTATCTGGTTCAACGCAGTAGTCAGGGGCGATGTGAATTTTATACGCATGGGCGATCAGGTCAATGTCCAAGATGGCGCCTGTATCCATGGCACTTTTGAAAAATGTGGCACCACCATCGGAAATAATGTGTCCATTGGGCATCATGCCATTGTGCATGGATGCACCCTTCATGACAATGTGTTGGTGGGCATGGGAGCCATTATTATGGATAATGCCGTAGTCCACTCAAATACTATTATCGCTGCCGGCGCCGTTATACTGGAAAATACTATTTGTGAACCGGGCAGTATCTATGCAGGGGTACCGGCAAAAAAGGTAAAGGACATATCCGGAGAATTGATAGAGGGAGAGATCCACCGAATCGCCCGTAATTATGTTCGTTATGCTTCTTGGTTCACCCCACCCGACACATCTACCCTATGAAAAGACGCTTACTGATATTAGCACTGGTCTGCTTTACGTTCAGCTCCTGCAAACTATGGCACAAGGCCTTTCCGCCCAAGCTGCATTATGGTGAACCGATCGGAGCCGAGAAGATCATCAGTGGAGATCCCAAAGCCGCCAAGCAACTTAAGAAACAACGAAAGTTCAAGTATTAAGGCTTTTCTTATTAGTACTGATTTTCTTCGATAGAATCCAGCACAGAAAGATAACTAACGAATCGATCCTCATGGATTCGTCCCTCTTGCACTGCCTTTTTTACGGCGCAGCCGGGTTCATTATAATGCTGACAATTATTGAATTGACAATCCTGAATAAGCGGTTTCATTTCCGAAAAATAGTGAGACAACTCTTGTTTACTGATATCGACCAACCCGAACTCACGCATGCCGGGTGTGTCAATGATTTGTCCGCCCGATGGCAGATCGAACATCTCTGCGAATGTGGTGGTATGTTGCCCTTTTCCACTCCAGCCACTCACATCTTGTGTCTTTCGGTTCATTCCCGGAAACCAGGCATTCAGTAAACTTGATTTACCTACGCCGCTATGTCCCGATAACAAAGTGATCTTATGCGAAAGCAGCTTTAACAGTTCATCCATTCCCTGCCCGGTAACGGCACTGACCAGCAGCACAGGATAACCGATAGCCGTATACATCGAGCGCAGGGCCTCGAAGCGATCCATCTCTTTTTGACGATAGAGGTCGGCCTTGTTAAATACGATCAAGGGGACAACATGATACATTTCAGCCGCTACCAGAAAGCGATCGATAAATCCTTGCGAGGTCTTGGGCTCCTTAAGGGTAGCTACCAGTAAGGTCTGATCGAGATTGGCGGCAACAATATGATGTTGGTGCTTATGACGCGGGCTTTGACGATTAATATAATTTCGACGGGGCAAGATCTCGTTGATTACGGCCGTAGCGGCCGCTTCCGATTCTACCTCGAAAGAAACTTGATCGCCTACCGCCACCGGATTGGTAGAAGTGATCTCATCTAACTTTAGCACTCCCTTAATACGAGCATTCCAGAACTGTCCTTTATCGTCGCGAACGATATACCAGCTGCCTGTTGATTTATAGACTAGTCCTGTCATTTATGATAAATATTTTCCTACGATGGGCATTCTTCTTCCCACCCCAAAGGCCTTGGGCGAGATTCGAATGATGGGACAGAACTGCTGTCGTTTGTATTCATTCTTATTGACCATGCTCAATACGCGATCTACCAGCTCGGATTCGTAACCAAGCTGCTTGATCTGGGCAGGCGATTTTCTTTTTTCGATATACTGGTATAAAATATGATCGAGCACTTCATAAGGTGGTAAAGAATCGGCATCAAGTTGGCCGGGCCGGAGCTCGGCAGAGGGCGGTTTATTGATAATATTTTCGGGGATGATCTCTTGCTGTCGATTCAAGTAGCGAGCCAGTGCATATACCTGTAATTTGTAGCAATCACCCAATACACCCAAGCCACCGGCCATATCACCGTACAGCGTACCATACCCCGTAGCCAGTTCGCTTTTGTTAGATGTATTGAGCAAGATATAACCAAATTTATTG
>JBIIHS010000242.1:0-4775 GCA_044235515.1 Chitinophagaceae bacterium
GAGTACGCAGATCGTCAGTAGACTTGAAAGGAAATAGTTGATTACGCTATTCATTCAAGCCAAACTTTATCGATCAGAAAAAAAGGTTCATTGTTCCAAGTCCAAATCTCAAAATCTCGAATCTTTACCCCCCGTATACAGATTTGTCTGCCAACATCACTCTGCTTAAAAGGGATTAATCCATAAAGAAATTCATCTTCTTCCCTAATTGGTAAATAGTAAGTATGTTCAGATCCAATTGGAATAAATTCAAGGGCACACCAATAGTTTGCTTTGTCTATTATTTTTAATTTTGAGAGTGAATCTAAAAAGTCTTGCTGGGCTGGTTTATTAAGACTATAGATTCTTGCATAAAAGTAGAAGGTGTCTAACTTTTTTTCGCTTTTCATCTTAATATTTTTGATGTCAAGAACTTTATTATAGTCACACTGAGCTTCGGCAATAAAAAAGGCAATAAAAAAGATGATAAAAGTTAGTGTGTATTTCATCTAGTTAAGTTGAGGTATATTATTTACTCTTTCGAATCATGGTAACAGTATAGTAATTTGCCTGACTTCCGTAATATGTTTGCGATCTGCCCCTGATGTATCCAGTTGTTTGGTTGAAATATAACTTATTATTAGGATTGGAGCCTAGGAGGGCATTACTTGTAGAAGTATCAAAAAAGGTAAAAAATTTAATTTATTCATGTGCCTCTCTTTGATAAAACTTAAGTAAAGATTTAATCTTTGTATAAATCTTTAATTTTATATTTTTTGTATATCGCCTTCGTAATGGAGTCGAGCTCAGGACCATTACGGTAGGCTATACATGCGTCCATTGTTAATTTTTTTAATTCATATTCCGACTTTGCCTCTGGCTTATTACTAAATGCTATCGCAATACTGTCAATCACTGTGGATAGTTGATTGTATTTTATCAGTAGGTAGTCACTATTTCCAATTGAAGTTCCATCTACGCTATTAAATAGTATACTGAACTCTTTTGGATAGAGCAGCTTCAGGCTTCTTGCAAGAACCTCATTTTTGAAGCTTGTATGAAATGGACCCTCCTGAATTTTTATTTGATAAGTTATTCTGCTTTCTTTTCTAGTTAGTTTGTAGCTCTGGCAGGAGAAGAGCGTAATTGAAAAAATAAGGAACATTATTTTCTTCATATGAAGCTTCTTTTGATTCAATTTAATTTCCAAATATCAATGTATTTGATGGGTTTGTCAAAGTGACAGCTACCGTCACAATACTTCTCAGGAGTGGGATAGCTCAATGCGTCAGCTTGTTTTATTACGAGTTGTTGGGAAAAGCAAGGAAGAGTATACCAATTGAAAGAAGAGTGAGTAAAAGGCGCTTTTTCATCTAATTTGTTTACATTTCTTGTCAATCAGTTGCTATTCCGTCTCATTTTCTCTTGATCAAAAAATAGTACGTTCTAAGAAGTCCTAACTCATTTTTTAATACAATAATAAATACGGTAAAGGCTTTTCCCTAATCATGATTTTTTCAATTATTCCATTACCATTTCTTTTGTCTTGTGCTTATTTCTGCACTTTTGTTTCAGGATTATCTAGTGTATCAGGAACACCGGTTTGGGCTTTTAAGCCTGTTTGGGTTATTAAGGTGAGCGCTAAAGTTAAAATGAGAATATTTTTCATACTAGTATATAAAATGCCTATCAATTAGTCCACTTAAAAAATTCTCTAATTTCTTTTAGAAATTACTACCTAAAAGCCTTCATTCAATATTCTTTTTTGGCTTTTCAATACAAGTAATTAGTGAGAAATGTAGATGTCGGCAATAATTTTTGATGAATAGTGGTCGGCAATAAGGCTATTCCACCCAAGATTTCGATATTGCTTTCTTAGTTGTCTAGACTGATCTGCATTTCCAGGAGTCTGCCATATTACCTCCAACATCGGATATGATAAATACAAGTCATCTGCTGCGGCAGTAAAAAAAAAGCTAAAACTAGTTGAGGTTTCTTTAAACCTATTATAGGGTAAATCTGCAATTGGGAAAAATAGTTTTATTTTTATCTGTAAAGAGTCTAGTAATTTAGCAAAAGGTTGCCCGATGTATTGTGCTTTGTTCTGCACAATGGTTTGAAGATAGGCCAGTGTATCAGGAACACCGGTTTGGGCTTTTAAGCCTGTTTGGGTCATTAAGGTGATTGCTAAAGTTAAAATGAGAATCCTTTTCATACTATATTGGGTTTAATTTAATACTTTATTGGCATTCCTGGGTATATATTCTTTTACTCGGTTTCGTGGGATGTGGGCTTGTTTTTACCATAATGGGTGTAAAACTGCCTGACATATCTTTTTTGTTTAGCGTTACTCCAGTGGAAAATTCATTTAGTACTGCAGCCATTGCTTTTTCATATGATAGGTGAATATTATCAGGGTATGATTCGTATAAGTCATCAAAATATTTTTTTGCAACTAAAAATGCCCTCCCAATATCTGAGTCCTTTTTCCACTTTACACTATCAGCGTCTAGGTATTGATTTTTAGTAGCAAAAAAGGCAGTCGCCTGTACTGGATTGGTGATGGTCAGCGCATATTGGCTGCCATTGGATGACGCTACAAAGGTTCCCAAAAAGTGGTGCCCCTGTCCTTCTGTGTCATTGATTCGGCAATCGATTAAGCTGTAAACGTCTGCGGGGGAATGAGCTGCATATCCCGTGTCTGGATGTATATGCAAGGTGGATACAGAAGCCTCCAATCTTTTTGGAGCCAGTGTTATAGTCATGTTTGTGGCATTGCCGGGTTGAACATCTCCACACCGATATCCTATTGTGGTTGTGTCACTAACGTTATGGGGATTAATCGAATATTTTTTATATATAGGGAATCCCTTCTCCTCATTTAAACTAACCCAATTTGGAATTGAATTCAACACTGAATCTGCTTTACTTCTAATAAAAATTGAATCCATTTGTTTTGCAGCATTTTGTGCTGTAATACAGGGGTCTTGTGGTAAGGTACCCGGCCCTCCCAGTGCGCTCCATCCCGGCCCGCATCCGTATACTGCGGTTTGTCCTTTCTGGGACGAAGTGGTTCCCGGGCAGGGCGGCGGGGTGCCGCCACCGGTATTGCCCCCGCCACCGGCGCCAACAGATCCCCCGCCTCCAGTACCGACCGTAGGACCGCTGCCCCCAACAGGTAAAGAGATCTGGTTCCACATAACACAGCCATAATACAAATAGCATTTTCCGTTCGGACAATTCCTATAATCACAACCTGCGGGTCCCATGCAAGCGGCATTGTCTGGAGTGCCACAGACAAAAAAATTACCCCATAGCATACAGCCTGTTTGTGTACCCGCCGTATTGCCCCTTCCCGTAGGAGTATTGGCGCTACTTAATATCGTTAGTTTCTTTTGTCCCCCACCTGCTGTAGTAGGCGCTGCAAACAAATCACTGTCGGTAATACTAAAGTCGGTATATCCAAATGTGATGTTATCAAAGAACATAAAAAAGACGGCATGCCCTTCGGCAGTAGTATCAACCTCAGGGGACCCATGCACCTTGTTTTGATACTCCCAATCACACCGATAGCCAAAACTAGTGTCACTGGCGGTAGTATTGATGATCATGGAGGCATTGACATATTGCTGGGTATCGCGCACAAAGGGGATGTAGTAGGTAGTTCCTGTGGAGTCGGAGGCGCCTTTACCACTCCCATTTCCCTTTTTTCTTACCGTGATCATCTTATCCCAACGAGGATAGCCTATCTGTGCTACTGTTTTTTCTACGAACTTATTTTTTTGATGTTGGCGGATCAGGTAGTCGACCAACACTTTTTCATCATCATTTTGCGTTCGATTAGTAGTAAAGAACTTCTTTTCGATGCCGCCGGGTTCGTTTTCAAGAGTGGCTAATTGATCTTTCTTGGTACACATCAGCAGGCTGCATCCTAAGAAGATAAAGGATGCTACGCGTGTCGATAGCGAGTAATGTTTCATGGGGCCATTATGTTAGTGAAAGAGTAGAGGATTAATTTCTCTTCCTAAAGCTGGCCCATTCTTATTTGAATCGTTGTAGAATAAAATGGATTCTTATGTAGTTTTTGCGGGAATTTGTTGTAGGAAAAATATTAGCAGGTTGTAGTATGCTGTCCGGAAAATTCGGGGCTAGTAGTTTTACTAGTCAGCAAAAGGAATTATGCCGTCATTAAAAACACCAGCAGCAATCAGCGCTCACTCCCACTCCGGCTCTTGCCAAGTCAAGGGAGGTAAGCCGCGCTTGTACCTGGCATAACTCTGTTTGATATATAGCCTGAATTCATAATCGCCCGATAGCTTGACAAATAAGTAGGGCGGGCGAAACAATTCCATGAACTTATCGAGTTCGGGACCTTCTAGTTGCGTCAACCGACGCACGAGCGCTTTATTAAAACGATAATCGATAAATTTCTCTTGTTCTTCTAACAAGAGTCGTTGTTGAAACGAGAGCATACTTTGATTGCGACGGAAACGAAAAATATTGATGATCTCGTCAAGATCAAATCCTACGCCGGCCCCTGACGATGGCGTAACGAGGCGCAGTCCGGGCTTTCGATAATTGAATACCTTGGCATAATCTTGTCGGTTTCTGATCGAATCGAGTTTATAATTCTTGGGGAATACTTTTACCTCGCGTAGAACGGGTACGCTTACCTGCAGCGAAATATCAAATTGCATCGGGTTGCCGATCTTGATAACGGGAAATTTAATGGTGGGCTTATTCAGATAACTGAACCAGATGGAATCTTTCTCTGTAACACGTATTTCATAAGAACC
>JBIIHS010000134.1:0-4766 GCA_044235515.1 Chitinophagaceae bacterium
CCCCCACCAAGGACTTTCAAACCCTTCAACTTCGATTACAAGCCTACGAAAGACTGATCCTGCTCACCGAGCGCATTTCGTTACCTCACCTGATCAGCCGTCTCAATAACCCGGTGGCCAATGCCGACGAAATGAAGGCCTTGCTGATCGAAACGATCAAACAAGAATTTGATTATAACAGCACACAGCAACTATACGTCAGTGCTACCGCTTGGGAGGCCGTTCGAAATTTTAAGGAGCAAAATATATTATTTATAAATCAAGTGGCCGCCAGCTTGGGCACGCAAGCTACGGCCTTAATGCTCAACAAGAAATTGCTGGAGCTTTTGCTTTCTCAACAAGAACAACCCTTGCAAGATATTGTAAAGGAGGTATTGAATAAAGAAGCTAAACAACTAATGGGCTAACTATTTAATAAGCACATGAACGAAGACCAACGCCATACCGATTCGCAAATTCCCATAAAAACAGTCTATACAAAAGAAGACCTGCCAACGACTGAACCCGGACAGCCGGGATCTTACCCCTATACGAGAGGCGTTCAATCTGATATGTATCGGGGTAAACTCTGGACCATGCGTCAATATGCCGGGTTCTCCACGGCAGCCGAAAGTAATAAGCGCTATCATTATTTGCTATCGCAAGGGGTAAGTGGACTTAGTGTAGCTTTTGACCTTCCCACACAAATTGGCTACGATAGTGATCATCCGCTGGCCGATGGCGAAGTGGGTAAAGTGGGCGTTGCCATTGACTCTATTGAGGATATGCAGATTTTATTCGATGGAATCCGTCTGGAGGATGTGAGCACCTCAATGACCATCAATGCCACAGGATATATCTTGCTGGGACTATATGCCGCCGTAGCCAAACAGCAAGGGGCCGATCTCTCGAAACTCAATGGCACAATACAAAATGATATTTTAAAGGAATATGCTGCTAGGGGCACCTATATCTACCCTCCTAAACCCTCGATGCGCATTATTACCGATCTATTTGAATGGTGCAGCCAAGAAGTACCCAAGTGGAATACGATCTCTATTTCAGGATACCATATCAGAGAGGCGGGTAGCACGGCCGTGCAAGAAATTGCTTTCACCTTGAGCAATGGAAAGGCCTATGTGCAAGCGGCCCTGGCAAAAGGACTTGATATCAATGTATTTGGACGCAGACTTTCATTCTTCTTTAATGCTCATAACAATTTATTCGAAGAAGTGGCCAAATTCAGGGCCGCTCGTCGCATGTGGGCGCAGCTGATGAAAGAGATGGGGGCTACCGATCCTAAGGCTATGATGCTGCGCTTTCATGCCCAAACAGGTGGTAGTACACTAACCGCACAACAACCCCTTAACAATATCGCCAGAGTAACGGTGCAGACCCTGGCAGCGGTGTTAGGCGGAACGCAATCCCTTCATACCAATGGGTATGACGAGGCCCTGAGTCTTCCTACCGAGCAAGCTGCTGCCATTGCCTTGCGAACCCAACAAATAATCGCCTTCGAAAGCGGGGTAGCCGATACCGCCGATCCCCTGGCTGGTTCTTACTTTGTGGAATCGCTTACCGACTCTATTGAGCAAGAGGCCTGGAAGCTGATGCAGACCATCGACAGCATGGGTGGCAGTGTTGCCGCCATTGAAAATGGCTTTATGCAAGAGGAGATCGCCCAAAGTGCCTATATATTTCAACAGCAACTGGAGCAAGGAAAAAAGATTATCGTGGGTGTAAATAAGTTCCAGACAAACGAAAAGAGCAATACCCCCCTGTTTCGGGTAGATGACAGCATTCGGTTGGCCCAAATAGAAAAATTAAAGCAACTCCGACAACACCGTGATCAAAAGACTTGCTTATCGACATTGTCTTCCCTTCGTCAACAAGCGGTGGATGGGACCAATATCATGCCGTCGGTTGTAGCGGCCATTGAGGCAAAATGCACCTTAGGAGAAATTGCTGATACCCTGCGGGAGGTCTTTGGTGAATACCGTCAATAAAACAAACTAGCCCCCTCTCCTATTTTTTTTGACTGGCTGAGGCCCAATTATCCTTTAAACCAACGGTCCGATTGAAGATCAATTTTCCGTCCCGGCTATCGCGATCTAAGACAAAATAGCCCTTTCGAATAAATTGAAAACGTTCTGGGGCATTTGCTTGCGCCAAAGCCGGTTCGCCATAGACCTTCGGCAAAGTAGTTAGCGATTCTTTATTCAAGTATTGTAAAAAATCAGCGGACTCATCGGTGGGATCTTCTACACTAAAGAGTCGGTCATATAACCGCACCTCGAGCGGGATGGCATGCGGTACGCTGACCCAATGCAAAGTGCCTTTTACATTTACCCCACTGGTATCGGAACCGCTCTTGCTATTGGGCAGATGGCTGCAGCGGATCTCCTGGATAGTACCTTGCGCATCTTTAATGACCTCGTCGCAACGGATGATGTATGCACTTTTAAGACGGACCATTTGTCCCGGGGCCAAGCGGAAATATTTCTTGGGAGGCTGCTCCATAAAATCGTCCCTTTCTATATAAAGGGTATTACTAAAAGGGATCTGCCGGTGGCCGGCTTCGGGATCTTCCGGGTTATTCTCGGTACTGAGCCATTCCTCCCCACTAAAGTCGGTCAAGACCAGCTTGACCGGATCAAAGACCACCATTCGACGCAATGCGATCTTATTAAGGTCTTCGCGTACACAGAATTCAAGCAAGCCCATATCGACCATATTATCTCGCTTAGCAATTCCGATCCGTTCACAAAACGCTCGAATGCTGTGGGGTGTATAGCCTCGTCTGCGCAGTCCGCTGATCGTAGGCATACGGGGATCGTCCCAGCCACTCACCCTTTTTTCATTGACCAATTGTAATAACTTCCGTTTGCTGGTAACGGTGTAGTTTATATTTCTACGAGCAAACTCATATTGATGGGAGGGATAGATCCCTAATTGTCTGATGAGCCAATCATATAGCTCGCGATGGGGAACGAACTCCATGGTGCAGATCGAATGTGTGACCTCCTCGATGGCATCGCTTTGCCCATGAGCAAAATCATACATGGGATAGATACACCACTTGTTACCCGTACGGTGATGATGGGCATGTTTGATACGATAGAGAATAGGATCTCGCATTAGCATATTGATGTGCTGCATGTCGATACGGGCCCGCAGGGTGCGAGCGCCATCGGGAAACTCTCCATTACGCATCCGAGTAAACAAGTCCAGATTCTCGTCGATGGTACGATTTCTATACGGACTATCGGTGCCCGGTGTGGTAGGCGTTCCTTTTTGCGCGGCAATTTCCTCGGGTGTACTATCATCCACATAAGCAAGTCCCTTTTCGATCAACTGGACCGCAAAACCGTATAGCTGATCAAAATAATCACTTGCATATCGCTCATGCTTCCACTCGAATCCAAGCCAGCGAACATCTTCCTTGATGCTATTTACATACTCCGTTTCTTCGGTAGCCGGGTTAGTATCATCAAATCGGAGGTTGGTGTACCCTGGAAATCGTTGTGTAAGTCCAAAATTCAAACAAATACTCGAGGCATGCCCAAGATGCAAATAGCCATTGGGCTCGGGAGGAAAACGGGTAACGATCGCAGCATGCTTTCCAGCTTGCAGATCCCCTTCAATGATCTCCTCAATAAAATTCAGACTTTTTTCTTCGGACATATCCAATAAAAGTGGTCACGAAGATAGACCAATTAAGGCAAGCGACAACGAGAAAGGATCAGCTCTTGGTAGCTTGAAAACTGTGCACTCAACCTGGCAGCACTCGCCATCTCAAAATCAGCAAAATCAAAACCGGGTGATACCGTACAACCCACAAAACAATAAGCAGATCCAGGGGCTGGCTCACTGGCAAACCAGGTGCCAGCCGGAACCACCAACTGACAAAGTCTGTCTACTTCTACACCGGCTCCCAATGTATGGAGCTGATACCGACCCTGTGCATCCAGACAATGTATCCACAGCGGATCGCCCTGATAAAAATGCCAGCACTCATCACTCTTGAGCCGATGAAAGGCCGAAAATTCACCCGCCTGCAATAAAAAGTAAATGGCCGTAGACACTACTCTGTCTCCTGTAAACTCCACCGGTAAGGAAGAGGCCGGTACTACTAACGAAGAACGGTAGCTCGAACGATAATGCCCTCCCTCGGGATGCGGCTCCAGTTGGTATTTATCGATCAGCGAACGGGCGACAGACATCAGAATCCCTTCTTTGTGCTGGAGGCGGCACCCCCTACGGTAACGGAAGAGCTTCCTAAGACCTTAATTTCTGCACTAATAAAATCAGTGGCTTTTGCCTTGTAAATATTCTCTACATATTGCTGTGGATTCCGATCTATATAGGGAAACCAGGTGCTATGAATTTGGATCATCACCCGATGTCCTTTTTTGAAAGTGTGCAAGATGTCTTGTAAGGGAATCTGCAGATCCGTTGGCTCCCCCGGAACGAAGGGCTCGGGTTTTTCAAAGCTATTACGAAACCTTCCCCTGAACACTTCGTGACGTACCAGCTGCTGATATCCCCCCATTTTTACAGTAGGTGGATTATGCGGATAATCAGGATGATCGTTGGGATAGACATCGATAAGTTTTACGATAAAATCGGCATCTGTGGTCGATAAGATCACTTTTAGTTTAGCCAAGATCTCGCCGGCCAGGGTAAGATCATCTTGCAGCACTGGGGTGCTAAAGGTGAGTACATCCGGACGTCTTGAGGCTTCGCGTTGATCATCGCTCATAAAATTTCGTGGAGTAAACGTAAGT
>JBIIHS010000135.1:0-4720 GCA_044235515.1 Chitinophagaceae bacterium
ACGGGTGGGAACGGAGAGGTGCCTGAGTGGCCGAAAGGGCCGGTTTGCTAAACCGTTGTACGGACTTAAATCTGTACCGAGGGTTCGAATCCCTCCCTCTCCGCAGTACAGAATCAATGCCCCCTGCTGGGGGCATTTCCTTTGGTTACAATGCTTTGTTGATTTACGCGAACGGGCTTTACGTCACCGATCGAAATGGTATCGTCGGAAGCCGCATGTCCTTTGCAAAGCGGCACCACATACAACTCATCATTCCCCCTTTCAATCATTTTTACCAGACTCGCCCCTAGGGCCACTCGGCTGCAATGAACTTCTGCACACCAAATGACCCACTGATCTGAATACCTTTTCCAGTGTTCCATCCAAGTTTTGCATGGATGGGGGCTCAGTAGCATGCCCCTGTAGTTTTGAATGTTGGCCATACTATTTGGTTTATGTCAATGGATGAGGTTTCTATTTGCAAGGTCTGACTATTGCAAATGGGGCATGTAGGTATTTTATGCAGCAGGGGTAGGTATTTTTTGAGTTTGATTGTTTGTTTTTTCCTATCTTATAGATTAAAATCCAACTCAATTCAGATGAGCAATTTTATTTCATTAAAGAAAGCCATCGAAATGACAACCCTGTATAGGGAGCAGATGGATACAATCTTGGCTGATGATTTTAAGGGGCAAGATATCTTGGTCAGAAGCGAGACTTTTTCCAGCGTGCAGGTCGAAAAGCTGTTGGCAAAGCCCGGCTGTATTGAACTAAGGATCTACTATGGCATGAGTCAGGATCTCAAGATTCATGCGCTTTTAGTTGGCGTGAATGAGAGCGGAGAAGATATTTTATCGAATGCACCGCTTAATAGTGATGATGAATCTGTAGTAGAGGAAGCAAGGCGTTGCCCACCTATTTGTCCTCCCGAATCGCCCCTTAATTCTTAAACAGCCATGCCCTACTGGTTAGTTGTTTTACTGGAATATTCCATTATCATCAGTATCGGTTTCTCGCTGCAAAAATTGCGGCATGTAGAAAAGGAGTTTATACCATTTATTATCTCTCTTTGGGTAAATTTTTTGGCTTGTATAGCCACCGATTTTGCCATCTACATGTGGGAAGGTAATGCGGTAGTTTCTAATATTTATTTTATCCTTTTTTGTGTGTTGATAGTATGGCAATTCAAGCAATGGGGACTTTTTAGTCATCGCCCTAGAGCATTTTACGTTGTGGTAGCCATGTTTGTACTCATTTGGTCTGTCGACAACCTGCTACTGGGAAATTTAAATTCTTTTAATCCCTATGCCCGTATTTTGAACTCAATAGTGATCGTATTGCTAGCCATTCACTTATTGAGTAGTGAGCTTGTGCCCACAAGTGAGTCATTTTGGAAAAGTCCCAGGCAGCTAATTCTGGTGGCCTATATATTACTTTTTACGGTCAAGCTTATTACAGAAGTTTTTTGGCAATATGGAATGCAAATAGGCGATCTGTTCCTTGTCTATATTTATATACTCTATCAAATTGTGAATTTCTTCGCCAACTTACTTTATTCACTTGCTGTTTTATGGATTCCCGATACTACTCGTTACTCCTGGCCATCACGCTAGCTACGTTGTTAGTTGTAGCTATTCTTTTGTATTTTGTTTACCGCATCATACAAAAGCAGCGGAAATTTTTACGCTTGCAGCGTCAGGTGGGCAAGGTAGAAATGGCCACGCTCGAAAAGGAACGTGCCCGTATTGCGGGCGATCTGCACGATGATATCGGACCACTATTAGCGGCTATCAAATATCGGATGGCGGTGGTCGCTACCGGCGCCGAGCGAGATCAAAAAGAGCTTGATCTTTGTGCCGTTCATCTCGATGATGCCATCGGTCGCCTTCGACATGTAACACATAACTTGCTTCCGGCCACTTTAGAGCGAAGGGGTTTGTTCGAAGCCATCGGGGAACTGGTGGTAAGTACGGAGCAATTGCATCCGTTGCAGATAGAGTTTACGTGCGATCTGGCTGTTCCTCTTAGTAAAGAGATCGAGATTCACCTATATCGTATGGTGCAAGAGGGGTTAGCCAATTGCATTCAACACGCGGCGGCTACTCATTTCAACATAAAACTTATATCAGATCGCCGACTACTTACCCTACAGCTTTTGGATAATGGTATCGGTGTCTCTAAGGAAATCCCAACAGAGGCCCATAGGGGCCGGGGAATTACTGGGTGTAGAAACCGTGCTACTATGTTAGGGGGACAGTTTAGCATCGATAGTGAACCTGGCAAAGGAACTATCCTTACTTTTGTTATGCCAATTCTATGAGTATCTATTCCAAAATTTCGCTGGTGGTGGCCGATGACCACGAGATATTTCGACAGGGTTTCAAGGCTATAATCGGTTCTCATACCGAGTTAGAAGTGATCGGTGAGGCAGAAAACGGTCAAGAACTTATTCAGGTAGTTGCTTCGTTGCAACCCGACATCGCCTTTGTGGATATAAAGATGCCCGTGTTGGATGGAATCGATGCCACGCGCGAAATTGTCGAGATGTCAAATACTACGCGCGTAATTGCCTTGTCGATGTACAGCGATGATGTGTTCATCGCTGATATGCTGCATGCCGGCGCCTGTGGGTATATGTTAAAAAATGCAGATTACAGCGAGCTGTTAACGGCCTCACAGGCTGTAATGAGTGGTGGGCATTATTTTTGTAAAGAGGCTTCTGATAGGATCAGCATTATTTTGGGTACCCGTTTCCACGGAGCGAAAGTAAGTAAACAGGAACCCTTCTTTTCGGAGCGTGAGGTCCAAATTATTCGATTTATTTGTGAACAATTGACCACTAAAGAAATCGCGGCTGCTCTGGAGCTCAGCCAGCGTACTATCGACACGTATCGAGACCAGATTCAGCGAAAGACAAATTCAAAAAATATGGTGGGTGTTGTTCTTTATGCTGTTAAAAACGGATTATATAAGCCTTAGTATTGTACTTACACCCTTACTCCAAAGAAGTAGCCTACTACAGCGGAGAGGACCATTGCAATGGTACCACCCAGTACAATGCGTAACACCGCTTTGAATACGTTCGATCCGCCGGCGTGGGCCGATACCGTGCCGAGAACGGCAAGCGCTATGATCGTGCAGCCATATAAGATGTATTCCATATAGCCAACGGGCGCCAGCAACGCCACCATTAGGGGAATAAATCCACCTGCCGTAAAGGCTGCACCGGAAGCCAGGGCCGCTTGAATGGGGTTGGCCTGACTCATCTCCGTAATTCCTAATTCCTCCCTAATATGTGCGCCCAGGGCATCAGTCGCTGTAAACTCTTTAGCCACTTGCTTAGCCGTTTCTTTTTGTAATCCTCTTCTTTCGTAGATCTGCGCCAAGATCTCTTCTTCTTCTTCTGGCATTTCCTCGAGTTCCTTTTTTTCCCGCTCAATGTCTGCAGCTTCTATGTCCGTTTGAGAGCTAACGGAAACATATTCGCCCGCGGCCATCGACAAAGCACCGGCCACTAATCCGGCCAGGGTAGCCAGCAAGATCGGGTCGCGCGTAGAACTGGCGGCGGCTACCCCAATGGCCAGACTCGAGATGGAGATAATGCCATCATTGGCACCCAACACAGCAGCCCTTAGCCAATTGCTACGGTGTATATAGTGTTTTTCCAGGTAATTATCGATAGTGGTCTTCGTCATAAGCCTTAATTATGATGATGGTCTAGGACTTCTCTTCAATAAGTCCTCAAGGTAATCAATTTGCATTTCTTGGATCTCGAGCAGTTTTTTATTTTGATGTACCAGTAAGTGATCGATCTTTTCACTTAGTAATTTGATCTCGAGTTCTGCTTTTAGATTGATCCGGTAGTCGTGTTCGGCCCGTTGCCTGTCTTTTTGTTCTTGTCTGTTTTGGCTCATCATAATGATCGGTGCTTGTATAGCGGCCAGACAAGATAGGATCAGATTCAGTAATATAAACGGAAAGGGATCAAAGGCCTGTTGTCTCAGCCACCATACATTTATGAACATCCAGCAAAGGATAAAACAAAAAAAGCTCATTATAAAGATCCAACTTCCACCAAAGCTGGCCACTCGATCGGCCAGTCGCTCCCCTAAGGTCAATTTTTTCTCTGCTTCTTCTTGAATGGTTTCAGAGAGGATTCCATTTTGTTGGATGGCCAGCATGACCTCTTTGTCCAAAGCCGCCAGTTCGGCCTTTTCTTCCTCGATCAGCCAATTCAGATAGCGTCGTCTGTATTGGTTCAATTCTGTTGCTGAAATAAAGTGATGGACCTCGAAGCCCGGATAATCTCTTTTGATCAAGGCCAGGATTCCCGCTCGTATGCTGCTGCCCGCAACAGATTCGTGTGGGTCTATCGTTTGTTTGCTTAAAAAACTGGTCTGCATAACACTACCTAATATTCGTAGTGAATTTAAATAAAAAGAGCCGATACTCCAATGAGGGGTCGGCTCTTTAGCGTATAGTAGCAGTTACTTACAGCACCTCAACGCTTCTTTCCACAAAGGCCGTCAGATCGGCTCCTTTGAGCATGCCTTGAGAGAGGAGGGCCAGGTCGCAGGCTTGTTTGGCTAGGGTGTGCTGTGTGTTCTCATCGGAAGATAAGATCTTACCGATCAATTTATGATTGGCATTGATGGCCACCTTGTAGCTGTCGGGCATGGCCCCATAAAAACTCATGGGTCCGCCGCCCATCTTACTCATTTCTTTCATACGGCGCATCCAC
>JBIIHS010000136.1:0-4698 GCA_044235515.1 Chitinophagaceae bacterium
GCACTGGATCGAATAGTCGGCGCGGTTTTGCCAATAGCGGGGACCCGGCTCTCCGCTGGCGCTACGCATATCGTTGCCGGGATAAGGATAGAATTGCGGGTGAAAGGTCTCGAGGTGATCATAATTCGATTGACCGTTTACAACAAGAGTGAAGCTGCCAACCAGCAACATGATAAGTGCCACATAACGAGTACGCATAGTTATTGTTTTAAAAATTTGTATAGATGCGATCCGTGAAACTAAAGAAATAACGTTTCGGCCAGGGCCACGCTTTCGGGCTTTCCAACATCCACCACATGATCTTTACTATGCTCATAGCCCAATACCGGATAATCTGGTGCCAGGGCCAGGTACAGATCGGTAAGCGAGAACTTTTTGCCAAGCCCATATCCTTGCATCAGATTAAAGACACTATAGTCGAACAAGGCCACACAACTATAGGCAAAGGGTTGCAGCGGTTGATGCGGTAAGACGATCTTTTCTTCTCCGGTGGTATTGTTGCGCCAGCCACAAAGCCGATGCTGATTATCCATTAGTAAGGAGCGCGAACTCTTTCGCTCGGTAATGCCAAACGAGATGAGTGGCTGGTGTTGATCATGAAACTCGATCAGTTTTCCGATATGCAAATTGGTAAGGATATCGGCATTGCATGTCAAAAAGGGTTGCCCCTCTTCAAAGAATGATTTTGCCTTTAGTAAACCCCCGCCAGTATCGAGTAGCTCGGCTCTTTCATCGCTGATCAACACATCCGATCCCCAACCGCGGTGTTCGGCTACGGCCGCCTCGACCTGATCGGCGAAGTGATGGACATTGATCACCACACTAAAAATGCCAAAGCTCTGTAAGTATTCAATGTTGCGTTGCAGTAAACTCTTTCCATTGACCAGGGCCAACGCCTTTGGATGTTTATCCGTCCAGGGTTTAAAGCGCGTTCCCAGTCCGGCACAAAATATCATGGCTCTTGTAATCATGGCGGCTATGCGACAGGGGGCGTATTGATCCAGTTCTTTTCGTCTTGCACCACGTGATGCAATTTTACCTTTACCTTAAATTTATTGCGAAGGTGTCTGGCCATTTCATCGGCGGCATACACACTGCGATGTTGTCCGCCTGTACAGCCAAATCCCACGATAAGACTTTCGAATCCTCTTTTTATGTATTCGGCTACTGTCATATCAACAATATCGAAAACAGAATTAAGAAACGAGGGCATGGTGGTCTGCTGCTCTAAAAAATCACGTACGGGTTTATCGCGACCGGTGAGTGTCTTCATACTTTCTACCCGGCCCGGATTAAGAATGCCCCGGCAGTCGAACATAAATCCGCCACCATTACCCGATGTGTCGGGTGGATGTCCGTTGCGATAAGAGAAGCTATATACTTTTACTTCGAGTGGTGTAGACTCGGTAGCTTGCGTGGGAGTGAATTCTTCGATCACTTCGTTGCTGATACAGATCTCCAGTACTTTTTTGAACTCTGGAACAGCAATGCCAACACTGTGCTGGCTTAAAAATTCTTTCAGGTTTCGCAAGGCCAAGGGAATACTGGTCAAAAACTGGGCCTTACGTTCAAACAACCCTCTAAAGCCGTAGGCCCCGAGCACTTGAAGTAATCGGATCAGTACATACCCATTGTACTGGCTCTTGAATAATTTTCTGTCAATAGGACCCGCTATCGTTTTTTCGAAGGCATCCATGTACTCTTCGAGCAAACGTTGCTTCCAGTCTGGGGATAGGTTAGCCCTGGCTTGCCAAAGCAGCGACGCCAGATCGTATTGCGGCGCTCCTTTCATACCGCCCTGGTAATCGATAAAGTGCACTTGGCTGTCTTTGTCGACCAAAATATTGCGGCTCTGAAAATCGCGAAACAAAAAGTATTGATATTCGGTATGGGTCAGGTAATTACTGAGCGCTTCAAAATCATCAATCAGCTTTTGCTTGTCGTAGGGTCTACGCAGCGCATCTAAAAAATAGTATTTAAAATAAAGCAGGTCGGCCAAGATTGCCTGTTTGCCAAATTCTTTATTGGTAAGACATTTGTTGTAGTTAAGTCCCTCATCACCTTTTACCTGTAATTGTGCCAGGGCGGCAGTGGTTTTTGCAAACAGGGCATACACTTCGTCGGTAAACCCGTTGGTTTCGAGATGATGCAGCAGGGATTCATCCCCAAAATCTTCTTGTAAATAAAACTGTCTGTCTTCGCTGATCGCTAATATTTGGGGGACGGCTAATCCTTTTTTTCTAAAATGATCACTGAAATAAAAAAAGGTCTCATTCTCCTTAATATTGTTGCCGTAGGTGCCGATCACGGTATCGGACGCCCCCTTTAGCCGGAAATATCTTCTTTCGCTGCCACTTTGGGGAAGCACTTCAAGTGAGGTCGGGGCGACTCCTTTGTAAGTGGTATACAGGGTTGTTACGGCATCGATCCAATGCTGCATGGAACAAATGTAGGTAACCCCATTCATTTATAGGGGCTAAGGATACTAACACTCATTCGTTTTTTGTTAATTTTGCAAAGTCTTAACCCGGGGATACCCGCACCCTATGGCACCATCATCAGTCGCTAAGATCCGTATTGTTACCGCTGCCAGTTTATTCGATGGCCATGATGCGGCTATCAACATTATGCGTCGTATTCTGCAACAGCAGGGAGCCGAGATCATTCACCTGGGGCATAACCGTTCGGTAAAAGAGATCGTAGAGACCGCCATCGAAGAAGATGTGCAGGGGATCGCTATTACCAGTTATCAGGGAGGCCATGTAGAGTTCTTCAAGTATATGAAAGACCTCTTGGTTCAAAACGGTTGTGGTCATATCCGGATCGTAGGTGGCGGCGGCGGTACCATCTTACCCGAAGAGATCGACGAGCTGCATGCCTATGGAATCGATAAGATCTTTTCGCCCGACGACGGACGTCGTATGGGATTAGAGGGAATGATCGCCGAAGTGATCCGTATCTGCCAAGACGCTAAGCCCGGCCCGCTGGCGGATTGCCCCGTTGATCCCCTCGACGAAAAGCGCCCTGTTATTCATATTGCCCGCGCCATCAGTTTGGCAGAGCGGGGCGAATCGTACGAACCCCTGCTCAAGGAATCTCGACTTACAACGGCTGTTTCGGCGGCTCCCGTTTTTGGCATTACCGGTACAGGCGGTGCCGGTAAGAGTAGTGTTACCGACGAAATCGTAAGACGCTATCTGCATAATTTCACTGACAAGACCATTGCCGTGATCTCGGTAGACCCCTCCCGCAAAAAAACAGGGGGTGCTTTGCTGGGCGATCGGATCCGGATGAATGCCATTAGTCATCCGCGGGCGTATATGCGTTCATTGGCGACCCGAGATGATAATACCGCCCTGAGTGCGGCTCTTCGTGATGCCATAGCCATTTGCCAGCAGGCTGCTTTTGATCTGATCATTATTGAGACCGCTGGCGTTGGGCAAAGTGATGCGAGTATTCTCGATCATTGTCAGGTGAGCATGTATGTAATGACACCCGAGTATGGAGCCGCTACCCAACTCGAGAAGATCAATATGCTCGATTACGCCGATCTGATTTGCCTCAACAAATTCGATAAGGCCGGTGCTCTCGATGCGCTCAATGATATTCGCAAACAATATAAGCGCAACCACCAGCTCTTTATGGCCAAAGACGAAGAGATACCGGTAGTGGGTACCATGGCCAGTAAGTTCAACGACGAGGGAGTTAACCGCCTGTTCGAACTCTTACTTCAAAAGATCGAGGACAAGACCGGAGTTCGTTTTGGGAATACCCAGTTTAGCGCTACCGCACAATTATCGCAAGCCATTATTCCCTCTGGGCGGGTTCGCTACCTGGCCGAGATTGCTACGGCTAATCGCGATTACGATAAGTTGGTTAAGGAGCAAGCCGCACTGGCCTCTACACTCTATCAATTACAAGGCGTACTCGATAATGGTGAACTAAAGTCCGCTACCGACAAGAATTTGTATAGTGAGCTGGCAAAGGCCTTGCAAAAGCAGATCGATCATATTAGTGAGCAGCTTACTCCCGTTAGCCGAAAGCTGATCAAACATTGGCCCGAGAAAGTAGCGGCTTATCAAAAAGATTTTTACGAGTACACGGTGCGTGATAAGGTTATTAAACAGCCTATGACCAGCACCAGTTTGAGTGGCACCCGTATTCCTAAAGTGGTGCTGCCCCAATACAAAGACTGGGGCGATCTGTTGCAGTGGCAGGCACAAGAGAATGTGCCCGGTCATTTCCCCTTTACCGCGGGCGTGTTTCCCTTAAAACGCGAAGGCGAAGATCCTACGCGTATGTTCGCTGGCGAAGGCGGTCCTGAAAGAACTAATAAGCGCTTTCACTATGTAAGTGTAGATCAACCTGCCAAGCGATTATCTACTGCTTTCGATTCGGTAACGCTCTATGGAGAAGATCCCGATCATCGACCCGATATCTATGGAAAGGTCGGTAACAGCGGGGTCAGTATCGCTACGGTGGATGATGCTAAGAAACTCTACAGTGGTTTTGATCTTTGTGATCCCAAGACATCGGTATCGATGACCATCAATGGACCGGCACCGATTATATTGGCTTTCTTTATGAATGCGGCCATTGATCAGCAGTGCGAAAAAAAGATCCACGAATTAGGCCTGACGCATAAGATAGACGAGGCCTTTGCTAAAAAATTTCCTGGTCTTGACAAACCCCGCTATA
>JBIIHS010000015.1:0-14725 GCA_044235515.1 Chitinophagaceae bacterium
CTATATCTTGCTACCCGTTACCGCTACAATCCTATACGGGGTCAATGTGAATATGGTCAGTCATCGATTACAAGGGATCAATCCCCTGCACCTGGCGGCCGTATCGGTGTCTGCGATGTTGCCACTATCCGTGGGTTTACTTTGGTACTTCGATTTCTTTCAGCACGATTTTACCAATGCCGATGTACGATCGGCCATCGCCTCGACCGCCGCCCTAGGCGTATTAGGCAGCGCGGTCGCTACCATTTTATTTTATTCATTGGTCAAAAGAGCCGGAGGGCTGTTTGCCTCTCTGGTTACCTATGGGATCCCGGTGGTAGCCATCTTGTGGGGGCTTTGGGACAATGAAAAAATTACATGGATAGAAATTAGTTGTCTGTCGCTGATATTGGGAGGAGTATACCTGGCCAATCGTCGTCCGACCGAGGGGGACACCAAGTGATCAAACCGACATGATCTCTTTCTCCTTTGAAGAAAGATGCGTCTCGACCAATCCGATGTACTTATCGGTCAATTGCTGTACGTTAGATTCGCCGTCCTTAGCCGCATCTTCGCTCAACCCATTTTTCTGTAAACGCTTGATGGCCTCAATGGCATCTCTGCGAATATTGCGAATAGCGACCTTGCTATTTTCACCCTCTCCCTGACAACGCTTGACCAACTCCTTTCGGCGCTCTTCGGTCAGCGGAGGCAAAAAGATGCGGATCAGGGCACCGTCGTTTTGAGGAGTCACGCCCATATTGGCGGCAATGATGGCCTTTTCAATGGGCTGCACCATATTTTTTTCCCAGGGTTGGATACTCAGGGTGCGGGCATCCATAACACTAATATTAGCCACCTGATTGATGGGCATGGGCGCTCCATAGTAGTCTACCACCAGCCCGTCGAACATTTGAGGGTTGGCTTTACCCGCCCTGATCTTACCTAATTCGGATTCCAGGTGGCCGATCGCCTTTTTCATTTGATCTTGGGCGGCGGCACTGATCGATTGTATGTCTTCTGCCATGGTACAAAACTAATAAAGTTTACGCACCAATTTTCTACAGCCCGCTGCAATTTGAAAAAAGGATGCACATTTGTAAAAATTTAATACATGGCCGCCTCTACTACAGAGCTTCGCTCCATTGCCACTCAACTGCGCAGAGATATTGTTCGTATGGTGCATGCCGTCAACAGCGGCCATCCGGGGGGATCACTGGGCTGTGCCGATTTTTTTGCGGCCTTGTATTTTAATGTCATGAAGCACCACCCGGCTTTTGATATGAACGCAACCGATGAGGACCTGTTCATTTTATCAAATGGCCATATCTCTCCCATTTTTTACGCAACGCTTGCGAGAGCCGGTTATTTCGATACTAAAGAACTGGCCACCTTTCGCAAGATCAATTCTCGCTTGCAAGGGCATCCTGCCACCCATGAACACTTGCCCGGGATTCGAATCGCATCGGGTTCACTTGGCCAAGGACTTAGTGTAGCAGCCGGTGCGGCCCTTAGCAAAAAGCTGAGTGGAAAAAAAGAACTCGTGTTTTCGCTGCACGGTGATGGCGAACTCAATGAAGGACAAATTTGGGAAGCGGTTCTCTTTGCGGCTCATCATAAAGTAGATAATCTGATCGCCACCATCGACTGGAATGGCCAGCAGATCGATGGCCCCACAGACAAAGTGATGTCATTGGGCGACCTGGCTGCCAAGTTCAGCGCCTTTGACTGGACCGTACTGCAAATGAACGGCAATGACATGGATGATACTGTGGCCACCCTGCAAAAAGCAAGATCACTTACCGGACAGGGAAAACCCATTGTAATACTCATGAAAACAGCCATGGGCAAGGGGGTCGACTTTATGGAGGGAACTCATGAGTGGCATGGCATTGCTCCCAACGATGAGCAACTGGCCAAAGCCCTGGCCCAATTGCCCGAAACACTGGGCGATTATTGACCACTACTTTTTGGGGGTACGTTCGTATGGAGTTCTTTTTATAGAACCCTTTTTACATCTATCCCTATACAATGCAAAGACTGCCTTACGAAGCCCGCAGATTGAACGCTGTGCGCGAGGCCTTGTAGGCGGGAAGCCAGGAGGCCATCAGGGCAATGATCAATACAGTAATGCCAACCAGCACAAAATCTACCCACTGCAGCGCTACTGGATAATAATCGATCAAAAAAGATCCTCCTTGCAAGGGAATTAAATGAAAACGGATCTGCATGAAGGCGAGCAAGGCAGCCAGGCCCATGCCCAATAAGCCGCCACCCGCTGCAAGCAGCACTCCCTCAGCCAAAAAGATTCGCAAGATGCCGCCGCGATCGGTGCCAAGGGCCATCAGCACGCTGATATCTTTTTGTTTTTCGAGTACCAACATGGTCAGGGCCCCGATCATCGTAAAGGCTGCCACCACTAAGAGTAAAGAAAGCACAGCGTAAACGATCCAACGTTCAGTACGCATTACGGCATAGAGGCTTTGATTCTGCTGGTACCGATCTTGTACCAGCCAGTTTGTTCCCATAATGGATTGTAACGAAGTGCGGATCGCTGCTGGATTGACCCCTTCTGCAGTAGCGATCTCTATGGAGCTACATTCCCGATCCGTAAGTCCCAGCGAGACTTGCATAAATTGGATCGGTACGATTGCATAGCGATTATCAAAATCTTGCTGGATCATAAAGGTACCCGACGTTTGTAACGAAGCCGTCTGGATATCATTGGTCCAATCGAGTTGCAAGGCATTGGTCTTTTTAGGCAAATAAACGGTCAGCGGCATCAGGTTACGATCGGCAAACACACCCAAGGCATCCGCCACCCCGATCCCCAAGACCGCCTGTGGTTGCTCGGCTGTACCCATGCTATAGTTGCCATTTACCAGAAGGGTATCGATCCTGTTCAATTGAGGATACGCCACATCGACGCCCTTTAACTGTACCATGGCTTGATTGTCTCCGGCTTGTAGTAAGGCTTTTTCTTCTACCACACGAGAAAAGGCCGTAACACCGGGTATCTTGGCGATCGCTTCTAATTGCTTGTCTTGCACCACCAAGGTCTTTCCCTGTACCGGCGTAAGTCTCCAAGATGAATAAAAAGAGGAGTACAACGATTTGACCATCCCCTCGAAACCATTGAAAACACTCAGCACCAAAATCAGGGAGGCGGTACCGATCACAATGGCACCCATACTGGTCCAGGCGATCAGGTTGATGGCCTGCGTAGATTTTTTGGCTTTAAAATAGCGCCAGGCAAATAAAAGGTACATGCCGTATTGATTCAGGAATCGGACTTCTTGGGGGGCGATTTTCTTTCAGCCTCGATCCGTTGAAATAATTCTTCCATCTTAAAGACATGATCGAGCGTCTCGTCCCGGAAAAATTTCAATACCGGTATACTACGTAGTTGATGACGAACCCGGCTGGCCAATTCCTTTTTGATCTCGTGATGTCTTTCTTCGATCTTATGTAATGCTGCCTGTGGATTATTGATCTGAAAGAAACTTAAGTAAAAGCGTGCCTCGAGCAGGTCCGAAGTAACTTTGACGGAGGAGATCGATACCATACCCCCTTCGATCATGGTCAGACCCAATCGCTGAAAGATCCCGTTCATTTCTTCGTTAAGCAGACCTGCGATCTGCTTTTGTCTTTTTCCTTCTTCCATAGAATTTGATTAAGGTCCCTGTAAAAGTAGTTACTTTGCTCCGATCATCCGCTATTCCCATGAGGTCATACGCCCGAATTTTTTCGTATTTAACAGCTTACAAAGCCCGTATTGCCCTCTATTTTGTTTTTATATTGCTGAGCATCCTTTTCTCGATCGTATCCATTGGAATGCTGATGCCCTTTTTGCAATTGATCTTTACCGGCAAAGAAGCCCTGCCGCCCATTAGTGGCAATAATTACATTCTCTATTCGATCAATCGTTTTTTACAACAACGGGTAGAACAAGAAGGTCAATTGGCTGCGCTGGCCATTATTTGCTGGTTGATGATCCTTCTTATTGCTGCCAAGAATCTGTTTCTCTACCTCGCTTACTATACCCTCAACCCCATCAAACATCAATTGGTCAATCAACTGCGCGAGGACCTATACGACAAAGTCCTTCAATTACCCATTGGCTACTTCAATGAAAAACGCAAAGGCGACCTGATGAGTCGCATGACCAATGACGTTAACGAAGTGGAGGTCTCGGTGATCGGTGCCCTCGAAGGCTGGATCCGTGATCCACTGAACATTGTGCTGACCCTGGTCTTTTTATTTACCATCAGCATGCCGCTTACGCTCTTTATATTGATCTTGATACCGGTACTCGGACTCGTGATCGGCCGTATTACGCGCTCCTTGAAAAAAATCTCGAACGAGGTAGCGCAAAAGTTCGGAGAGACCTTGGGCGTATTGGATGAGACCTTGGGCGGTCTTCGCGTGATCAAGGCCTTTAGTGTCGAGTCGAGTCTCCGTGAAAAATTCAAGCAAGGCAACGATCGGCTGCGCATAGCTCGCAACCGTATTGGCTACCGCAGAGACTTGGCCTCTCCGCTCTCGGAAGTGATGGGCGTAGCCCTATTTACGGCCGTCTTATACTACGGAGGAAAATTGGTATTGCAAGAGCAATTGCTCGAAGCCTCTGTCTTTATTGGCTTTTTGGGGATCTTTTACAATATGATCAATCCGGCCAAGGCCCTCTCCACTTCTTTCAGCAATATGCGAAAAGGATCGGCGGCCATTGGCAGGATCGAAGAGATCCTTCATGCGCCCATTACCGTAGAAGAGGTGGCCGATGCTGTTACGCTTACTGAATTTACACACTCCATTGAATTCAAAAATGTCCGCTTTAGTTATGGTGATGTCCTGATCCTCGATGGGATCGATCTAGTGATCCCAAAAGGAAAAACCATTGCCTTGGTGGGCGCCTCCGGGTCGGGTAAATCTACCTTGGCCGATCTGGTGCCGCGCTTTCATGATGTAAGTGCCGGAGAAGTGCTCATTGATGGGATCAACATTAAGAACTGCTCGTTGCGGTCCTTGCGAAGTCTCATGAGCATCGTTACGCAAGAACCTATTGTATTTAATGATACCATTGCTGCTAATATTGCCCTGGGGCAACCCCATGCCAAGGACGAAGAGATCGTTCAGGCGGCACGCATTGCCAATGCTCATTCCTTTATCATGGAAAAAGAGGAGGGTTATCAAACCAATATCGGCGATCGAGGCACTAAACTGAGCGGAGGCGAGCGTCAGCGACTCACCATTGCCAGAGCGTTGCTAAAGAATCCTCCTATTTTAATATTGGACGAGGCCACTTCTTCTCTTGACACCGAGAGTGAACGGCTGGTACAAGATGCCATTAACAAGATGATGCAACAGCGCACCAGTATCGTTATTGCACACCGACTTTCCACTATTCGTCATGCCGACGAGATCATCGTATTGCAAAAAGGAAAGATCGCCGAGCGAGGCAAACACGAAGAGTTGATCGCACAAAACGGGATCTATAAAAAACTAGTGGAGTGGCAGGCGGTTCGCTGATTTCTTAGGCTTTCAGTAATTGCCGAGCAATTACCAGCTTTTGAATTTCACTGGTTCCCTCTCCGATCGTACAAAGTTTCGCATCGCGATAAAATTTTTCGACCGGAAAATCTTTGGTATACCCATATCCACCAAAAATCTGCACCGCATCGGTGGCTACCCGCACCGCTACTTCGCTGGCATAATATTTAGCCATGGCCGAGGCACTGGTTACCGGTAAGTGGCGATCTTTCAGGTCACAGGCCTGCTGTATCAAGAGGTCGGCTGCCTCGATCTCGGTGGCCATATCAGCCAGCTTGAACGAAATAGCTTGAAAATGGGCAATGGGTTTATCGAATTGCTGACGCTCTTGCGCATAGCGAAGTGCGGCTTGGTAGGCACCACGGGCGATCCCCAGTGAAAGGGCAGCAATGGAGATGCGGCCTCCGTCGAGAATCTTCATGGCTTGCTTAAAGCCCTCTCCCACTGCGCCCAATCGATTAGCATCGGGTATTGAACACTCCTCAAAAACCAATTCAGCTGTTTCACTGGCGCGCATCCCTAACTTATTCTCTTTTTTTCCGGCCCTGAATCCGGGTGTACCTCGCTCTACTACAAAGGCGGTACAATTATTCGGTGTGCGTGGCTCTCCGGTGCGGCAAAGCACTACGGCAATCTCGGCACTGATACCGTGGGTGATCCAATTCTTGGTTCCGTTCAAGATCCAGTGATCTCCCTTTTGCACAGCCGTGCATCGCATATTGCCCGCATCACTACCGGTATTGGCCTCGGTCAACCCCCAGGCACCGATCTTCTCACCACTAGCCAAGGCCGGTAACCACTGCTCCTTTTGTTTTTCGTTTCCGGCCATCAGAATATGTCCGGTACAAAGGGAATTATGCGCAGCCACGCTAAGCCCTACCGATCCACAGACTGCAGCGATCTCTTCGATCACCACTTTATACTCAGCATAGCTGAGCCCGGCTCCTCCATACGCAGCAGGAACCAATACACCCATCATACCCAACTTGCCTAACTCCCGGAGGGTTTCAATAGGCAAATACTGTTTCTCATCCCATTCCATTACGTGAGGAAGAATATGCTGTTTGGCAAAATCCCGGGCGGCAGTGGCTACCTGCTGGGTCAGATCGGACGATTCAAATTTCATATCCGTAAAGATACGTACTTCGCCTTTTAAACTAACAGTTGTTAGTAAATTATTTGACTGGAAAATGCAACTCCAGTCCGTCGTAAGCAAGTTCGATCCCCGTGGGCAGCGCTGCCGCCACGCTGGCATGAAGTCCCATTTGGTGTGAGAGGTGAGTCAAGTATCCCTGGGGAACCTGTAAGGTTTGTATCATACTGATCGCTTCGTCCAATGTAAAATGAGAAAGATGGGGCTCTTTTCGCAGCGCATTTAAGACCAATACTTCGGAACCTCTTATTTTATTTCGTTCCTCTTCTTCGATTCGGTTGGCATCGGTAATGTAAGTAAAGGATCCAAAGCGAAAACCCAGCACGGGCATACGGTGATGCCAGACCTGAATGGGCTGCACCGGAATATCACCTACCCAAAAGGGCGATTCAGCGATCGTTTGTAACTCGAGTTCGGGGATGCCGGGATAACGTGTTTCGGTGAACACGTAATAAAAATCGCGTCGCAGGGCTTCCTGGGTCAGCGAGTCGGCAAAGACCTGCATGGGACGCTGACCAAAATGATTATAGGCTCTGATATCATCCAACCCGGCCAGGTGATCTTTATGCGGATGCGTAAACAACACCGCATCCAGATGGCGCACGTTCTTTCGAAGCATTTGATAGCGAAAATCAGGTCCGGTATCTACTACCAGGGTCGTGGTGGCCGAGCGAATCAAGATACTGGAGCGAAGTCTTTTGTCGCGCAGATCACCAGAGGAACATACCAGGCAATCACAAGCGATCATGGGCACTCCCCCACTGGTGCCGGTGCCTAAAAAAGTAACGTGCAAGGGAGGACAGGTCATGCCCGCATGAGTATGACTTCGTCAAAGAGTTTAGCCGATTCTTCCGAAAGCATCCCCGGATCGATGGTCAACTGGGGGATCAAATCGATAAGGGTATTGATGCGTCCTTCGATCGGTAAAAACTTATTGAGGACGACCACTTTCTTTGACTCCAAAATGCAATAGCCACTCTGGAAGGTTCCTCTTTCGTAGCGAAGAATATAGCCGGCCTGCTCGGGGATGGCCTCTAACTTATCAAGGGTTGTCTGATTGTATTTCATAGGAATTCACAAAAGTACGCGATTGTAAGGTGATCACGGGCACAATCATCTCTTCGAGACTGATGCCCCCGTGCTGGAACGTATTGCGATAATAATTCACATAATGATTATAGTTATTGGGATAACATAAATAATGATCACTCTTAGCAAAAATATAGGACGAATTGATAGCAGGACCCGGTAAACCCGCCAACGAGGGATTCCGAAAAGCCAGTACATCCTTGGGCTCATAGTTCAAATTACGTCCGTGCTTATACCGCAAGTTGGCCGTTGTCTGCTTGTCTCCGATCACCTTGCAGGGCGTATGTACCCGAATACTGCCATGATCGGTCGCCAGCACGATCTTGCAGCGCTTGTCGGCAATTCGTTTGAGGGCCTGGTGTAGCGGAGAGTGCTCGAACCAAGAGGCGGTCACACTGCGATAACTGCTCTCATCTCCCGCCAACTCCTTGAGCACTTCCATTTCGGTGCGAGCATGGCTGAGCATATCCACAAAATTGTACACGATAACATTCAGGTCGTTGGACAGTAAATTATGAATCTGTTGCTGCCATTCGAGTCCGGTTTGGTTATTGAGCACCTTCGTATAGTTCACCTTCAAGGAGCCCAGTCCCAATCGCTGCAACTGCAACCGCAACAAATCTTCCTCAAAAAGATTCTTACCTCCTTCTTCTTCATCGTGCTTCCAAAACTGGGGATAACGCTGGTGGATCTCCAATGGCATCATCCCGGAAAAAATAGCATTACGGGCATATTGAGTAGCAGTAGGCAAAATGCTATAGAAACTATCTTCTTCGGTACGCCTGAAGCTTTGCAATAGCACCGGCTCGATGGCCTTCCACTGATCGAAACGAAGATTATCGATCAGTACAAAAAATACAGGCACGTCTTTTTCGAGCTGAGGAATTACTTTTTCTTTCAATAAGGTATGACTCATGATGGGAGCCGAAGAAGGATCTTGTATCCAATGGGCATACTGCTTACTGATAAACTTGGCAAATTCGTTATTGGCCTCGGCCTTCTGTGTTTGCAAGACCTCTTGCATCTCCGGACTATCGGTCCGCTGCATCTCCAGCTCCCAATAGACAAGCTTTTTATAGATATCGCGCCACTCTCGATGATCGGGATCGCTATTGAGGGCTGTAAAAAGATGCCGAAACTGTTGCTGATAGGCCGAAGTGGTCTTTTCTGCCACCAGGCGTTTGTTATCAATGATCTTTTTTAAGCTAAGCCAGACTTGGTTGGGGTTGACGGGTTTGATCAGGTAATCACTGATCTGCGCACCGATGGCATCATCCATCAGATTTTCGGTCTCGTTCTTGGTGATCAGCACCACCGGAAGCGATCGATCGATCTCCTTGATCTTAGCCAAGGTCTCAAGCCCGGTAATACCAGGCATACTCTCATCGATAAGGACCACATCGACCGGATGGGTTTTTACGTGGTCGATGGCCTCAAAGCCATTGGTAAAGGTATCTACCTGATAACCCTTGTTCTCCAGAAATAACTTTTGGGACTGAAGACTCTCAATCTCGTCATCGACCCATATGACCCTTGCCCGTTCCATATCTTCAAATTTAGCTTTTTAAGGTGAGCCTTTGTATTTTTGAAGGATGCCCGACCGGCTTTAACAATATGGCAATCTCTCCCACTGTCCGAAAAATAATCAATGACCCTGTGTATGGTTTCATCACCATCGATCATCCGCTGGTGTTGGAACTAATCTCGCATCCCTATTACCAGCGACTACGCAATATCCACCAGATGGCTTTTGCTCATTTGGTCTATCCGGGAGCCATGCACTCGAGATTGCATCATTCACTAGGCGCCTATCATTTGATGGGAATCGCTCTATCAGAGTTGAAAAGTAAGGGCGTCTCTATTACAGCAGAAGAAGAACTGGGCGCCAAACTGGCCATCTTGTTGCATGACGCCGGCCATGGACCCTTCTCGCATGCGCTGGAAAAAGTCCTGATCCCCGGTTTACATCATGAGACCCTCTCGCTGCTCATTATGGAGCATCTCAATACTCACTTTAAGGGACAATTGAGTACGGCCATTGCCATTTTCAAAGGACAATACCCCAAGCCTTTTTTACACCAGCTGATCTCGGGTCAGCTCGATGTGGACCGCATGGACTACCTGAATCGAGACAGCTTTTTTACCGGAGTGGCAGAAGGCGTGATCGGTTATGATCGTATATTAAAAATGCTGGCCGTTAAAGAGGGACAGCTAATGGTCGAGGAGAAAGCGATCTTTTCGATTGAAAAATTTTTGATCAGCCGACGGCTCATGTATTGGCAGGTCTACTTGCATAAAACCGTTGTTAGCGCCGAGATGTCGGTGGTATTGATATTTAAACGGGTTTTGCAGCTCTTACAACAAGGAATGGCAATTTCAGCGGCCAGCAGCGACCTTGATTTTTTCTTGCAAAATCGCGATGCCGGTGCAGCCATCAAGCAGCATTTAGATCGTTTTTGCCGTCTTGATGATCACGACGTGATGACGAGCATCAAAAACTGGTGCTATCATCCCGACAAAGTTCTTTCTACACTCTGTCGACTGGTTACCGAGAGAAAACTACTCAAGATCCGCTTCTTGAAAGAACCGGTGGATCGCGATCGACTGGCCGCTTGGCGAAAAGAGGTGGCCCAGCGCTTGGCCATCAGTGAAGAGGAGGCTTCTTTTTTTGTCTTTACCGGAAAAGCCAGCAATACCACCTATAATCCCAAAGATGAAAGGATTCATATTCTGTTCAAGGATGGTAGCGTAAAGGATATTTCAGAGGTAGATAATGCACTCATCAATTATGGAAGCAGCCTGGCCTTTGGAGAGATCAGTAAAGAATACATTTGTTATCCGGAAGAAAGTAAAATTTAGCGTACTCCCATGATGCAGTTTACCGCCGCCCAACTGGCCCCGCTGATCGAAGCTACCATCGAAGGAAATCCTGAAGTGGCGGTGCAATCCTTTGGAAAGATAGAGGAGGCCAAGCCTGGTCAACTTTCCTTTTTGGCCAACTCCAAATACGAAGAATATCTCTATAATACCAAGGCATCCATAGTGATCCTTAGCCATCAGTTCGTATTGCGTCAGCCCGTATCGACCACCCTACTTCGGGTCAAGGATGCCTACTCGGCCTTTGCCAGTTTACTGGACATGTATCAACAAATGGAACAAGCCTCCTTACACGGCATTCAGCAACCCTCGTATGTGGCGCCCAACGCCAGCATGGGAGAGAATGTATATATCGGAGCCTTCGCCTATGTTGGAGAGAATGTGCGTATCGGAAAAAACAGCAAGATCCACCCCCACTGCTTTATTGGCAACAACGTGCAGATCGGTGAGAACACCGTGCTGCACTCCGGCGTGAAGATCTATCATCAGTGTCAGGTGGGCAACCAGGTGATCATTCACGCCGGCACAGTAATTGGCAGCGATGGATTTGGATTTGCGCCACAGGCCGACGGTCGCCTTCAAAAAGTTCCGCAGATCGGAAATGTGATCATCGAAGACGAGGTAGAGATCGGCGCGAATACCACCATCGACCGGGCAACGATCGGCTCTACCCTTATTCGAAAAGGTGTTAAGCTAGATAACCTTATACAGATCGCCCATAATGTAGAAATCGGCAACAGTACGGTGATCGCTGCACAGGCCGGCATTAGCGGAAGCACCAAGATCGGAAAAGGGGTCATGATCGGGGGGCAGGCCGGTATCGTTGGTCATATTCAAGTAGAAGATGGCGCCAAGGTCAATGCGCAAAGTGGCGTCACTAAATCGATCCCAAAAGGAAAAGCAGTAACGGGAACCCCGGCATACGACTATTCGCAGGCTCTGCGCAGCCAGGCCCTCAGCAGACAACTCCCCGAACTCGAAAGGAGGATCAAAGAACTTGAGTCTATTATAAAGGACTTGATATCAGGTAAATAGAAGACCCCTTTCGCAAGCCTGGGGTAAGTGTTATCTTTGCAACCTCTAACCCCCCTCCCATGGCCAAAACTTTCAACCCCGACAAACAGCATACTCTCGGCTCGGCAGTTACCATCTCGGGTACCGGACTTCACACGGGAATTCTGGCCGACCTGACCCTGCATCCTGCCAATCCTGGTTTTGGCTTTCAGTTCAAACGAACCGATTTACCTGATCAACCTGTAATCAAGGCCGATTGCGACCTGGTAACCGATACCAGTCGCGGTACCACACTCGAAAGCGAGGGTGTAAAAGTGAGCACAGTAGAACATGTGCTGGCTGCATTGGTGGGTATGGGGGTGGACAATTGTTTGATGGAGATCAACGGACCCGAGATCCCGATCATGGATGGCAGTTCCGGCCCCTTCGTAGAATGCATAGAGAAAGCGGGGGTGTTAGAGCAAGATGCTACCAAAGTTTGGTATAGCATCGACGAGAATATATTTCATTACGACGAGGCCAAGCGCGTCGAAATGGTTGCCATGCCCTCAATGGATTACCAGATTACCACCCTGATCGATTTCAACTCACCCGTGTTGGGCACCCAACATGCCGGATTAAAATCGATACGGGATTTCAAAAAAGAGATCGCCCCCTGCAGAACCTTTTGTTTTTTGCATGAACTCGAAGCGCTCATCGAAAATAATTTGATAAAGGGCGGGGATGTCAACAATGCCATCGTTGTCGTCGACAGACCTGTCGAAGGAGCCGAGCTGGAACGACTTAAAAAAATATTCAAAAAAGAAAAGATCGAAGTCAAAAGCGAGGGGTATCTCAATAACCTCGACCTGCGTTTTCCCAATGAACCGGCTCGTCACAAACTCTTGGACGTAGTCGGCGATCTGGCCCTGATCGGCTATCCGATCAAAGCTCGCATTATCGCAAACCGGCCGGGACACAGCAGCAATGTAGCGTTTGCTCGCAAGATCAAACAATACATAAAAAAGAATAAGCACACCCGCGATGTGCCCACCTACGATCCTTCTGTACCCCCTGTATACGATCAGCAATACATCGAAAGAACCCTGCCACATCGTTTTCCGTTTGCCTTGGTCGATAAGGTCATTGAATTAAGCGATACCCATATTGTGGGTGTAAAAAATGTAACCTTCAATGAATGGTTCTTTCAAGGACATTTTCCGGGCAATCCGGTTATGCCCGGGGTCTTGCAGATCGAAGCCCTGGCCCAATGCGGTGGCATTTTGGCTATCAACCTAAGTGGTGACGGAGAATACAATACCTACTTTCTTAAGATCGACAACTGCAAATTCAAACAGATGGTAAAGCCCGGCGACACGCTGCTGCTCAAGATGGAATTGGCCGCACCTATCCGTCGTGGGATCTGCGAAATGAAAGGAACTATCTATGCCGGTGGAAAGGTTTGCGCCGAAGCCGATCTGGTGGCCCAAATCGTCAAAAAATAGCAGCGAAATACAAGCGGAATTTCAGTCAAAAAAGGGCTCAAAAAATAGGGTTTCCCCGAGGGGTTTCAGTAAATTTGCCATACCCCAAAAAAGGGGTCGAAAAAGCAGCGAGAAACCAACCCTATGAGCATCGAAAATCAGCGTGAAAACGGAGCCTCCAATGCACAATACAGTGCCGACAGTATTCAGGTTTTAGAAGGATTAGAAGCCGTTCGTAAGCGTCCGGCCATGTACATCGGAGACATTGGCGTAAAGGGTTTACATCACCTGGTCTATGAGGTGGTCGATAACTCGATCGATGAAGCCCTGGCTGGCTACTGCAAAAACATCAAGGTTACCATTCACGAGGATAATTCCGTTTCGGTGCAAGATGATGGTCGGGGAATCCCTACGGCCATGCACACCAAAGAAAAGAGATCGGCACTTGAAGTGGTGATGACCGTGCTGCACGCAGGTGGTAAATTCGATAAAGACTCCTACAAGGTATCCGGAGGCTTGCACGGCGTAGGGGTAAGCTGCGTGAATGCCCTTAGTACCAAGTTGCATGTAACCGTGCAACGCGAGGGAAAAGTGTTTGAACAAGAGTATAAGATCGGCGTGCCACAGTATGCGGTGCGAGAGATCGGCTCCAGTGACCAAACCGGTACACGCGTTCATTTTTGGCCCGATGGTAGCATTTTCATTACCACCACATACAACAAAGAAATCCTTGAAGGGAGATTAAGGGAGTTGGCCTATCTGAATCGAGGCGTACGCATTCACCTCTGTGATCTGCGCGAAATCGAGAATGGCGTGGCTTATGAAAAAACATTCTATAGTGAGGGAGGGATCGTTGAGTTTGTGGAGATGCTCGATAACAATGCCGGTCGCAGTCCCCTTATTCCAAAAGTAATTGCCGTAGAAGGAAGAGATGATACAACCAATGTAGCGGTCGAAGTAGCTCTTAGTTATAACGATAGTTACAACGAGCACATCTATTCTTACGTCAACAATATCAATACCATCGAAGGAGGCACCCACGTCTCCGGTTTTCGCCGGGCCTTGACCCGTGTCTTCAAAAGTTATGGAGACCGCAACGGGCTCTTTGAAAAAGCCAAAGTTGAAATTGAAGGAGATGATTTTAGGGAAGGGCTCAGTGCCATCATTTCCGTAAAGGTTCCCGAACCACAATTTGAGGGACAAACCAAAACCAAGCTGGGCAATAATGAGGTGATGGGCGTGGTAGACAGTACGGTATCGAAAGTACTGGAGGCCTATCTCGAGGAAAATCCAAAAGAAGCCAAGAATATAGTAGCCAAAGTGATCTTGGCAGCCCAGGCGCGTGCTGCCGCTCGTAAGGCCCGCGAACTTGTACAACGCAAATCGGTACTGAGTGGTGGAGGCTTACCCGGAAAATTGGCCGATTGCTCGGATCGCGATCCCGATCGCTGCGAATTATTCTTAGTTGAGGGCGACTCGGCGGGTGGTACGGCCAAGCAAGGAAGAGACCGTAGCTTTCAAGCGATCTTGCCCCTCAGAGGTAAGATCCTGAACGTAGAAAAAGCCATGGAGCATAAGATCTATGACAATGAGGAAATCC
>JBIIHS010000137.1:0-4654 GCA_044235515.1 Chitinophagaceae bacterium
TTTTGATGACCGCTTTCCTAGGCTTTACATTATCTAGTCATCGTAGCCATTATTTATTGCCGACCGGGAAAAAAATCGATGCGGCCAGCGAACTGAGTAACACTCCTGCCACAATACCCAGCGATAGTATGGTGCTTATATGGTAGAAGGGAGAAACCACCATTTTAATCCCAATAAATGCAAGAACAACAGCCAAACCGTATTTTAATTTACTGAACATATGGATAAAATTTGCCAAAAAAAAGTATAGAGAGCGGAGTCCAAGAATGGCAAAAATGTTTGACGTGTATAAAATAAAGGAGTCATCCGGGGCAATCGAAAAAATGGCGGGGATAGAATCAACAGCAAATAACAGGTCAGTAAACTCAATAACAGCTACGACTACTAGCAAGGGCGTAGCTACCCTAACTCCATTCTCTACTGTAAAAAATTTATCGCCATCAAACTCCTTGCTGACCTTAAAAAATCGGTAAACAACCTTGGCCCCAGGGCTTTTACTAAAATCTTTTTCACTATCATCATCTTTATTGACAAACCAAGACTTAATACCGGCAAAAATTAAAAAGGCACCAAATAAGGTAAGTACGGCGTTAATTTTTATTGGACGACCCGATAAATAGAAGTCTGGCAGATACGTCAAATTGATTATACCAACCCCGGAAAAAATAAAGATAGCACGCATAACCAGTGCGCCGATGATTCCCCAAAACAAAACTCTATGATGATACTCACGCGGAACATTAAAGAAATTAAAGACCAGAATAAATACAAAAAGATTGTCTACCGATAAGGCCTTTTCAATCCAATAAGCTGATTGAAACTGTGCAAACTTATCAATCCCGTACGTATCGCGGGTTGTAAAATAAATAAAGGCACTAAAGAACATAGAGACCGAAATCCATACAAGTGACCAAATTGCCGCACTTCTATTTGACACAAGTTGGCTCTTCTGGTTAACAACTTTAAGATCAACATAAAGCATTATGAACACAGCTACAGCAAAGACAATAATTTGGCTGGGGTGGCTAACTATATTGCTCATAAAAAGTAGTGATTAAACCACAATGCAGCTGGTAACGTTAAGATTAAGGCCTCGAAAAAATATTCTAGTTGGCAAAGATACGAAGATGTTCAACAATGGATGCATTAGCTCGCTATGCCAGCAATGTTTATTGAAAAACATTCTGCTAAAAATCAATATTCTATATTTTCTTTGGAAACGGTCCTCTGCTAATCAGATTGCAAGAAAAACGCCTGCCTGAAGTGACAAAATATTAATAGAACACGAATCGATAGTTTCTGCTAGTAACACTATATTTGTTCAAGAGACATACAGTACGCAATATGCCCCTGATCTGTTCTTGGCACAGCAAACATCATACCACCGAAATAATCAATACCTATGAAACAGCTTTCTTTGGGCATACTAGCCCTTCTTCTCACCCTCAGTAGTACAACAATCGTTGCGCAACGCATGAAAAATAGCAGTGGGTCCACCATTGGCTATATCGAAAATGGGCGGGTAAAGAATAGTAGCGGCTCTACGATCGGCTATATCGAAGAAGGAAGGGTCAAAAATAGTAGTGGCTCTACTATTGGCTACTACTCCATGGAGCGCATTCAAAACAGTAGTGGGTCTACCATTGGGTACTTCGAAGATGGCCGAGTAAAGAACAGTAGCGGATCCACCATCGGGTATGTAGAGGATGGCCGGGTTAAATCAGCCTCGGGCTCCACGTTTGGCTACTTCGAGGGTGTTCGACGTATCGAAGCAGCTCTTTACTTTTTCTTTTTCTTTTACTAAGACCACTAAAGAATAACAAAGCGTATACAGATCTTGGCTTCTGGCGAAAAGGCGGGTCGTGATCTAGGGTCGAGTTATCTGAAAGTGTACTACTTGCACCGGATGGTCATTGGTTTTATTGGGTTTTTATAGAACTAACACGCAAGGTTTTTTAGTATCTTCATACTAATCGTTTGCCATGAAAAAATATTGCTATCAAAACAGTCGTCGCCAATTTTTGCGCACGACCGGCACCTTGGCGGCCTTTTCACTGGCCCCGACCATGTTGGTCAACGCCTTTCCGATTGAAAACGCTATCCCGCAGCCTGTACCCAAAGAAAAAATCACACTGCTCATAAACGGTATTGAGCGCAGCGCTGAAATAGACGGCCGCACAACACTGCTAGACTTTTTACGCGAACAATTGGGGTTGACCGGAACGAAAAAGGGGTGTGCCATGGGACAATGCGGAGCTTGTATTGTGCATATAGATGGCAGAAGAATGAACAGCTGTCTTTCGCTGGCTACCTTTAACAACGGAAAAACAGTAACCACCATTGAGGGCTTAGCCAAAGAAGATCAATTACATCCTTTACAAGAGGCCTTTGTGGTCCACGATGCCATGCAGTGTGGATACTGTACTCCCGGACAGATCATGTCGGGTATCGCCTGTATCCGAGAAAAAAGAGCGGGTAGTCGCGAAGATATTCAACGATATATGTCCGGTAATATTTGCCGTTGCGGAGCGTATCAAAATATAGTGGATGCGATAGCCTCTGTACAAGAATCAGGAAAAACCGTCTAAACGAAATGCCAGCACTGACAAGTATGGAAAAAAATCAATTCGTAGAAAACGATAGCCCAAGGGCCGATGCCATAGAAAAGGTAACGGGTCGCGCCAAGTATGCTGCCGAGCACCGCATCGAAAATATTGCCTATGGGGTTTTTGTTTGCAGTACCATTGCCAAAGGAACCATTCTCGCTATAGAAGAGGGACCGGCACGTAAGGCAGAGGGTGTATTGGATATTATTACGTATAAAAACTGTCCTGCCACCCCAGGCTACGAACCCTTGTTATCCGATGGGAGTAAAAATCCAAGACAATGGTGGGGATTAAAGGTATTATACGACAATATCGTTCGTTTCTATGGACAGCCCGTTGCGCTGGTGGTAGCCGATAGTCTTGAAAATGCCAATGCGGCCGTGCCATTAGTGAGCATTCAATACCAAAGCGAGCCCTTTGAGACCGATTTTCATTCGGCCAGAAAAGATCCTGCAAAATTAAAAGCCAGTGGCACCTATTCAAGAGGCAATGCGGCCTCGCTCGAGGGCGCTTTTGTTAAGGTGAGTGGAGAATACACAACACCAATCGAAGTGCATAGTCCCATGGAATTGCAGGCGACCATTGCTATTTGGGAAGGAGACGATAAGTTGATGGTTTACGATAAAACACAGGGCCCAAAGTCGATGCAGGGGACACTGGCGAGATTATTTGCTATTCCCGATAAAAATGTTAGGGTGATCGTTAACTATGTGGGCGGTGCTTTTGGTAATGCCTTGCGTCCTTGGCATAATGTACCAGCTGCCTGTATTGCGGCCAAAAAATTAAAACGCCCTGTAAAAGTAGTGCTGACCAGACCACAGATGTTCAACCTGACTGGCTACCGTCCACAGTCATGGCAGCAGCTGACCATGGCCGCCGATCAAGACGGCAAATTCCTAGGTATAGATCACCAGGCCATCAGCATGACAGCCCGCTACGAAGATTTTAGAGAAGGGATCGTTAATGCCTCTCGTTTTTTGTACGCCTGTGATCATGTACAAACCAATTATAAATTATTACCTCTTGATGTAAGTGTACCCACCTGGATGCGCGGACCCGGAGAAGCTACGGGTTGCTTTGCGCTGGAGAGCAGTATCGATCAGTTAGCCCATCAATTAAAAATGGATCCGGTGGCCTTGCGCGTAAAGAATTTCCCAGCGATCAATCCCGAATCCAAGCTGCCTTGGTCATCGAACTACCTGAAGGACTGCTACGAAAAAGGAAAGGAGTTGATCGGGTGGAATAATCGTCCTGCTGTACCCGGCAGTAAAAAAGAAGAGGGGATGTTGGTAGGATACGGAATGGCGAATGGAGTTTTCGGAGCAGGCAGAGGACAAGCCTCTGTTCGGGCTATCTTGCTTCCCAATGGCACCCTGACCCTGCAAAGTGCTGTCAGTGATATGGGCCCCGGCACAACGACCGCTATGATCAAGATTGCAGCGGACAATTTACAGTGGTCGCCAGATAAGATCAAGTTCACACTGGGCGATTCCGATCTACCACCAGGTCCAACACAAGGCGGATCGACTACTACTTCTACGTTGGGCACTGCGGTACATTTAGTTTGTGAGGCCTTAAAAAAATCGTTGCAAGAGCTGGCGCTTGCTCACCTCGAAGGATTCAAAGGGGCAACAGCGAGTGCGATAGACACGAAAAATGGTATAATAAGCTGGGAGGGGCAACGCGTAACGATTGAAAAATTATTGATCGCAGCCCAAAAACCATTTATAGAAATCACGAAAGAGTCACAGGGTACCAATGCACAAGAGTTAAAACACGCCACCAACTCCTTCTCTTGCCACTTTGTAAAAGTGCATGTGCATCCCAAAACCATGGAAATAAAAATAAAAGAAGTGGTTACCACGGCCGATGCCGGAAAGATTATCAGTGACAATACGGCCCGCAGCCAAATGCTGGGCGGAGTGGTCGGTGGCATTGGGATGGCATTGAAAGAAGAATTGAAATTTGATCATACCACCGGACAAATTATCAATGCCAGTTTTGCGGGCTATCGAGTTCCCCTTCATACTGACATTCCAAAGACCACG
>JBIIHS010000138.1:0-4620 GCA_044235515.1 Chitinophagaceae bacterium
CGTACAGGTATAAATAAGGTCGATATCAGGATCTTCACAGAGGGCTCTCCATCCTTCTTCTCCACTATACTCTTTTGCTTTGGGGCGTTGCATTTCGGCCAGGGTCTTTTGCGCCCGGGCGATCCTATCGGGATACTTGTCGCCTAGGGCCACGATCGTGGTTCCCTCTATGTAAGATAGACGCTCCACCGCATCGGAGCCGCGCATGCCAATACCGATAATACCTATGCGTACATTCTCGATTTTGGGCGCTGCATAGCCGCACATATTGAAGGCCGGCTTTCGGTTAAGAAACTGATCGGCTCTCTCCATCTGTTCATCACTGGCCCCTAAGAGGGGATAGGCTCCACTCAGGGCAGTACCTCCCAGTGCGAGTTGCTTTAAAAAATTTCTTCGGGGTGTGGGCATAGCAAATAATTAATCGTTTAACAGATCGGGTCTTCTTGTTTTGGTTCGCTCCAGGGCTTGTTCATGTCTCCATTCCTCGATCAGGCGATGATTACCACTTAGCAAGATATCGGGCACTTTCCAACCCCTGAATTCTTCGGGGCGTGTATAAACGGGTGGCGACAATAGCTGGTCTTGAAAAGAATCGGTAAGGGCAGAGGTCTCATCATTGAGAACGCCAGGGATCAGTCTGCCAATGGCATCGACCAGAACGGCAGCAGGCAATTCGCCACCACTCAGTACATAATCCCCAATGGAGATTTCGCGGGTAATAAAATGATCGCGGATGCGCTGGTCGATCCCTTTATAATGACCACAGATAAGCAATAGTCTTTTTTGTAAGGAAAGTTGGTTAGCGACCGGTTGCGTAAAGGTCTCTCCATCGGGTGTCAGAAAAATGATCTCGTCGTAAGGAGCTTCTTGTGAGAGGGCTTCGATGGCCCGCGCCAGGGGTTCGCACATCATGACCATGCCGGCTCCTCCGCCATATTGGTAGTCGTCTACTTGTCCGTATTCATTGACGGCCCATTGCCGAAGAGCATGCACCTTTACGGTCAATAGCCCTTTGTCTTGCGCTCTTTTCATGATGCTGTGCGCAAACGGACTTTCGAGCAAACCAGGTAAGACCGTCAAGATGTCGATGTGCATATAGCAAATATAATCTTACCCCTTTTCCCTTGTTGCGGCCTATAAAAAAAAAGAACCCCCCGAGATGGGGGGTAAAAATCCAGAATGGAACCAACGCTCCGGAAGTCAGACCACCGGGATCGTATGGACACTCTTGGGTTTTTTGCTAGCCGTTTTGGGGATCGTTATCCGCAACTCGCCACTTCGGTACTCCGCATCGATCTTATCGGCGTTACAATCCTCAGGTAAACTGAAGGAACGAGACCAACTACTGTAGTTGTATTCTCTGCGGTTATACCGGCCTTCTCGCTCTTCTTTCTCTTCTTTTTCTTTTTCGGCCGAAATGGTCAACATGTCTTCGGCGGTCTCTACCTGAAAATCTTTTCGGTCCATACCCGGTGCCGCTACCACTACAACATATTCCTTGTCGGTCTCACTGACGTTGACAGCAGGAATATTCATAACGCGGGTCAGTCCCAAGTACTCATCGAGGGGTGTGCTGAGCATTCGGTCGAGCCAACCATTTCCGAATAAAGAAGGAAAGGGTCTGTTTACTTTTTCCAATACGTTTTTTTCCATGATCGTTATTATTTTGAATAAGGCAATACTGCTTATTCAAAACTATACGATCAGGCCAGGGCTGGTCAATGATGAAGTACAGGGATCAACTGATCCGTATCAAAAAATTTCAGGAGAGCTCGGCAAAATAATGGTGAAAGTAGGGGATGGTCTCTATCCCTTTAAAATAATTTTCGATATTATATTTTTCGTTCGGGCTGTGCAGGTTATCGCTGTCAAGACCAAATCCCATAAATATGATCTTGATCCCCAATTCTTTTTCCAAGATCGAGCAAATGGGAATGCTGCCACCACCGCGCACGGGAATGGGGGCTTTGCCAAAGGTCGATTCCACTGCGCGGGCAGCCGCTTGATAACCCTTACTATCGATAGGCGTCATGTAGGGTTCGCCTCCGTGATGTAACGACGCTTTAACTTGTACCGAAGCAGGAGCGATCCGGGTAAAGTAGTCCAATAATTTTTGTGTGATCTTCTCTGATGATTGATTGGGTACCAAACGAGCAGAGATCTTGGCAAAGGCCTTGGAGGGAAGCACGGTCTTGGCCCCCTCTCCCGTATAGCCGCCCCAGATACCATTTACCTCCAACGTAGGACGAATACCCGTACGTTCATAGGTACTGAATCCTTTTTCTCCCCAAAGGGCACCGACACCCAGATCGTCACTGTACTCTTTTTCGCTGTAAGGGGCCTTGTTGATAAGGGCGCGCTCTTCGGGACTTGCGGTTACTACATCATCATAGAAACCAGGAATGGTAATATGATTATTCTCGTCGTGACAACTAGCGATCATCTTGGACAAAATGGTGATAGGATTTGCCACGGCACCACCATAAATGCCACTGTGCAGGTCGCGGTTGGGGCCGGTTACCTCTACTTCGATATAGCTGAGCCCTCTTACCCCGGTATCGAGCGAAGGGGTATCCATACTTAACATGGCCGAGTCGCTGATCAAAATAACATCGGCATTGAGCAATTCTTTATGCCGGGCCACAAAGGGTCCCAGGTTGGGCGAGCCCACCTCTTCTTCTCCTTCTATTAAAAATTTAATGTTCGTGCGCAGTGTTTGGGTTTGACAAAGGATCTCCAGTGCCTTTACATGCATATAAAATTGACCTTTGTCATCGGCCGATCCGCGGGCGTATACCTTTCCGTCTTTAATAACCGGATCAAAGGGGCCGCTATGCCATAGCTCGAGGGGTTCGGCAGGTTGTACATCGTAGTGTCCATACACTAAAACCGTAGGGGCCTTTGGATCGATGATCTTTTCTCCATATACAACAGGATATCCTTCGGTGGGCATCACATCGGCCCGATCACAACCAGCCGCGAGTAAGCTTTTCTTAACCGCCTCGGCGCAACGAATCATATCTTCTTTGTGCTCAGACTTGGCACTGACCGAGGGGATACGTAGCAGATCGAGCATTTCGTTCAAGAAGCGTTCCTGGTGTTGTTCTTGGTATTGTTTCCAAAGGGCAGACATGGGAGTCATTTAAGGTAATACAATAAAGATCGGACTGTAAAGATACAACTAAGCCCCTGCTCATTGGTCTTTTGCGCGTTCTTCGCGCGGCAAGATCGCTGCCTTGGTAAGTGCATCTTTTCCAAACCGTTCATTGATCTGGTCCATGGTTTGATAGAGTTGTAATTTCTCGGCTGTTTTTTCGAACAAACTCATCTGCAGGTTGATCGCAACCAGTTGACTGCATCGTACGCCTAAAAGCCGAACTGGCCGGCCAGGCTGATAGAGTTGTTGAAATAAAAGTTTGGCCTTGGCCGTAATCACATCGTCGAGGGCCGTATAGTCGATGGTCTCTTGTCTGGATACCACTTCGAAGTTGCTGTACTTGATCTTGACCGTTACACAACCCGCCAGTTTTTCTTCGCTGCGTACATCGGCCGCTGTTTCGACACAGAGCTGAACGATCTGTTGCAACAAGAAAACGGGATCGGAATGATCTTGATCAAAGGTGCGCTCGTGGCTCACCGATTTTTGTTCCCATTCGGTAAAGATCTCCGTGCTGCCAATGCCTTGTGATTTTTCCCATAGCGACTCTCCCCATTTACCCACGTAGGAGCTCAGCAGGGGCAGGGGGGTGCGGGCGATATCTTCGATGGTATAGATACCTTTACTCTTTAGCAATTGCGCCGTTTGCTCTCCCACTCCGTTTATTTTATCGATTGACAGTGGCCAGAGAAATTCTTTTTCTTGCCCGGGGGCCACTTGCAAGAAACCATTGGGCTTGGCTTGGTTGGTGGCCATCTTGGCAATAAAGCGAGCCGAGGCCAGCCCGCAGGAAAGGGGTAGTCCGGTTTGCTGCGTAATGTGTTTTCTAAGCTCTTGTGCAAATTTGCTGGCACCGAAAAAGCGATCCATACCGGTCAGATCAACATAGAATTCATCGATGCTGGCTTTTTCGAAGAGGGGTACTTTTTCGGCGATCAGATCGGTCACCCAGCGAGAATATTTACCGTACTGGTGGCGACTTGCATTGGTAACAATGGCTTCGGGGCAGAGCTGTAAGGCTCTCTTCATGGGCATGGCAGAATGGATCCCGAATTTTCTGGCTTCGTAGCTACAGGTGGCCACCACCCCTCTTTCTATGGAGCCGACCAAGACGGGTTTACCTTTTAGCAATGGATTATTGATAAGCTCTACCGATACAAAAAAAGAGTCCAGGTCAAAATGGGCAATATAAGGTTGAGGCGTTGACAAGGGATCAGTCCAGATAAATGGCGAGCAGTCCTTCGGGAAGTTGCACCGTTACGGTCTTTGCATGATGATCGATGCTGAGCAGTGTCGATTCGTTGAGCGGGATCAGCACCTCTTTTTTTTCTATTTGGAGGCGGCAAAGCAATTGTTGCGGTTGCTCAATAACTTCTTCGATGATGCCAATTGGTTTGGCGGCCTCTATTATTTGATAGCCCAGTAAACTAGCCGGAGCCTGTTGGTCGGCATATTGCTTGAAT
>JBIIHS010000016.1:0-14558 GCA_044235515.1 Chitinophagaceae bacterium
GCATGCTCCATAGAAAACAGGATCATGGCTACCAGATCTTCGATCTGGATCCAACTGATGATCTGATGCCCGGATCCTAAGACAGGTGCAACGCCAAACCGAAGCGGCTTCTCAAATTCTGGAAGCGCCCCGCCCTTTCGACTTAGAACGATCCCAATGCGCAGCACCACTCGCCGAATAGCAAGGGCCTCGATGGGCTTTGTACTGTCCTCCCATTTCTGGCAGGTAACCCCTAAAAAAGAAGGGTCGCAGGGATCTTCTTCCGTAAACGGTTTCGGACTTTTTTCGGAATCGGGCCCATACCAACCAATGGCAGAAGCACTGATAAAGGAAACTGGACGATGCGTACTCTTTTGCAAGACACGTACCAATAATTGCCCCGACTGTTCACGACTATCCGCGATCTCTTTTTTGCGAGCAGATGTCCACCGTTTCTCGGCCACGTTCGCACCAGCAAGATGCACTATATGATCGGCCTTGGCGACCAACTCGGGATCAAGAATACCTTTTTCAGGATGCCAATACCCATACGTTATGGATGGATGAGAAGCAAAAGGCAAGGAATTGGCCTGGGGGTTTCGCGTCAACAATATGATCTTATACCCTTTTTGTAAAAGAGCTTGAACCAAGGCGGTGCCCACCAGGCCGGTGCCCCCTGTAATCAATACTGTTTGTCCACTACTCATACTATCAGAAAAGCCGTTGTGAACAGATCATAAAATAATCAATCCGGCTTTTTGCCATCTAGAAAAGTATTTAACGAACTAATAGGTCCTTGCTTGGAAGAGTCCTCTTTTACCTCGTAGCTGCTATAGAAGTTCTCGATCTGAGAACTACTGCTATATAACTCCATGTTACGACGAACATAGGCTGGGATCGTTTCGAACTCATTATTTGGATCGGCCGTGTTGACATTATAACTAAGGTTGCGCAGCTTTTGCAAACGCTCCGCAGCGCGACGCTGTTGCTCAACGATATCATCAACCATGTTATCTTCTTCTTTGACAGCGGAAGAAACAGAATGAATCTCATACAGCAGCGGCGTAGTGGCTGTCAAGGGCTCGTCCCTTTCCACCAGTTGCATTTGCATCTCCTCGGGCTCCGTCGACACGGTAGCAGCTACCGGCATCTCCTCAACAACGGGCAGAACGGATTCTACCGGATCTGATACAACTTCTACCGATGGCATTACAGGATCGGTAGTAACCAGTACAGGGGTTGTGGCGATTGATGCAGGAGTAGCTGGCACCGGAGTCGGAGGCTCCGCATAAATATTAGTAGGCCTTGTAAGATAGCCTCCGGCAGCCGCAGTTGAACTAACCGGGACTGCTGCAGCAAGATAACTGGCATCTGTTTCGAGAATGACCGCAGCACTACTATTTGCAGTGCTTGTCTCCGTTGCAGTCGAAGAAGAGGGGGAATGAGAAGAGAGAGGATCTGCCAATGATAATCGAATCACAGGTTCTTCCGTTGGCTGCGAATTGATGGCTGAAGCCGGATCGGGCTCGGATAATTCGACCAACCGAGGCATTAACTCCGATGAGGAAGGCAGTGAGGACGAGTCCGGCGACACTATTGCAGAGGGGACGGGTGGTGCGGAAGCGGATACGACCGGCGGTTGGGTAGTGGTGGCAGCCGGTGCATCCGGTTGTTGTCCCAAGACCATAACGATCTTCTCTTCTTCAGGGATTCCTTTTTTTGTTGGGGCGGCACTGATCGTATCCTTGTGCTCGAAACCCGTTGCGATCAAAGTGATGCCGAGTTTATCGCCTAACAGATCATCATATCCCATGCCGAGGATCACATCGGTATTCTCACCGGCCTTGGTGAGCAGATACTCCTGGATTACTTCTACTTCGTCCATAGTAAATTCAGATTCTCCCCGAGCAGAGTTGATATTAATAAGGATCCACTTGGCTCCCTTGATCTCGTTGTCGTTGAGCAGGGGCGAATTCAAAGCTTCTTCTATGGCCAACTGAGCGCGATGCGTACCCGCCACTTCGGCATGCCCTAAAATGGCACGACCTCCATTTCGCATCACGGTACAAACATCGGCAAAGTCAACATTGATCTGCCCGGTGCTGTTGATCACATCGGTGATACAACGAGCGGCGGTAGCCAGTACGTTATCCGCTTTCTCGAAGGCTTCGCGCATCTTTAAATTACCGAACTGATGACGCAATTTATCATTACTAATGACCAGCAAGGTGTCAACATGCTGGCGCAGCTGACGGATACCTTCTTCAGCTTGTTGTAAACGTTTCTTTCCCTCATAGGCAAATGGAGTCGTCACGATACCGACGGTCAGGATACCCAGGTCTTTGCAGATCTTGGCAATGATGGGTGCTCCTCCTGTACCCGTTCCTCCTCCCATACCGGCCGTAATAAAAGCCATCTTGGTATTGACTTCGAGTATCTTTCTGATCTCCTCGAGCGATTCTTCGGTAGCCTGTCTGCCGATATCGGGATTAGCACCAGCACCGAGCCCCTGCGTCAGGTGGGGCCCCAATTGTACTCGATTCGGAATTCCACTGGCGGCAAGCGCCTGCGCATCGGTGTTACAGATGACAAAATTGACGCCTTCGATTTGTTGATTGAACATGTAATTGACAGCGTTGCTTCCGCCTCCTCCGACTCCTATTACCTTGAGGATGGAAGACTTCTCGGTGGGCAAATCAAAATGGATCATGAGCGTTTTGTTTTGGAAGGGTTGCGAATGGGTTAGTTGGTTTGTTTTAGTTAGCCGAGACGATTATCCTCTTCTTCCTTGAAGAGATCGATGATACGGTCTTTGAACTTGCTCCAAAAACCGGTCAGGTTTCGGCGATGTTTCATTTGACTGTCGCTGACCCCTGTGGCTTCTTCAGGCTGCGGAACAGGAATATCTTTTTCACGACGAAGCGCACCAGGAACTTCGACCAGACGATATCCTTTCTCAAAATCCTTACGGTTATGCTCATAATCGTCATAGCCTTTCAGGATTAATCCGATACAAGTAGAGTACGTAGGCTTGGAAAGTTCCTCGATGTGTCCGGCGGCCAAATGCTCATTGGGAAAACCAATACGTGCGTTCAGACCCGTCACGTACTCGGTCAACTGGATCAGATGCTTGAGCTGGGAGCCCCCTCCCGTCAAAATGATCCCGCCATTGAGCGCTTTATTATCGAGTCCTACCTGCTTAAGATGGTAGGTCACAAAATCCATGATCTCACTCATTCTAGCCTGAATGATATTAGCCAGATTTTTTACACTGATCTCCTTGGCAGGCATTCCACGCAAACCGGGAATGGTTATATAGGCATTGGCCTTGGCTTCATTAGATAAAGCACTGCCGAATTGCACCTTCATTTGCTCGGCTTGCGTTTTCAATACCCCTAATCCTGATTTGATATCGTTGGTGATATTCTCACCTGCAAAAGGAATTACTGCGGTATGCTTGAGGATACCTTCGTTGAATACAGCCAGATCCGTGGTACCGCCCCCTATATCCACGATGGCTACCCCGGCCTCAAGATCTTCTTGCCCCATTACGGCTGCAGAAGAGGCGAGCGGCTGTAAGACCAGATCCTTTGTGAACAGGCCTGCTTTTTCTACGCTACGGTTAATATTACGAATGGCATTTTTATCGCCGGTGATAATATGAAAGTTCGCTCCGATCTTGACGCCCCCGTACCCTATCGGGTTGGCGATATTGGGAATATTGTCGACTGTAAATTCCTGTGGGATCACATCGATGATCTGATCACCGGCCGGAATATAGGTCTTACGCTGATCATCGATAAGCTTCTCGATCTCATGCTGAGCGACCTCCTCGTCGGTGCGCTGACGTACCATATCACCCCGGGTCTGTAAACTCTTGATATGATGACCCGCAATTCCTACATAGACCTCCTTGATCTCGAGCGTGGGGTTAGAAGCGAAACAATTATCAAGTGCCGTGCGGATCGCCTTGATGGTTTCATCAATATTGAGGACTTGACCATGCTTGACCCCGTTGGAATTGGCTTTTCCAAAACCAAGGATCTCAAGTTTTCCGAACTCATTTTTTCGTCCGGCAATAACTGCGATCTTGGTAGTACCAATATCGAGACCGATAATGACAGGATTGGTGTTTGTCATAGGGACCGAACCGATATCCGGACCGACAATGATGGGGCTTTGGTTGTTCATGATGATGGATTTAGTGGTTGTCTGATTTTTTTATTTTAGGTGTACGAGATTGATTTGTATCGGGCAGAGTCGCACCGGGTAGTACGGTATTCAACTCATCTAGCGAAGGATTGGGATCATCAGGTAAAAGAGGCTGAAGGGGCTTGGGAAGAAACTTGACCACCGTATCGGTTTCAGCCTCTGTGGCATCGCGCAGCAATCGTTCTACATTTCTTCTTAATTGCAACGAATCGACACGGGCGCTGCTAACACTACCCGCAAGCACCTGTCCGTTATATCGTACATCGATCATTCGATAGCGACTTAGCCCTGTTTTACTGAGTACTTGCTGATAGAAGATCAGTAAGCGACGCAGTTTTGCCTGGATATCGGTAAGCGCTCCCAATTGTACGATATGATCCCCTACTGTGGGAACCAGCTCCCACTCCTTTGCCGGAGTATAATCGACCTGTGCCACCTGCGAGGACCAAAATGAATCTTTTAGTAGCAGTTGCGACATGGTCAATATCTGTTGTAATAATAGGGTGTCGGGCTGGGTCAATAGCATCGAATCTGAGAGTCCTGTAAAGACGGGAACCTTTATGGTTCGATCAGCAGATAATGGCATCAGATTCCCCAATTCATCGAGATAACAAGAGGCACCACTACTAGAGAATAATCTGGCCAACGGGATCTTTTCCGTTACCGCCACATGTAATACATCTTGGTTGTCGAAATACAACTGGGCCTCTCTGATCCATACATGCGATTTGATCTTGGTCTCCACCTCTCGAAGATTGAATTGCGCCAACAGTTCCCCTTGTACACCAGCAGATGATTGTCGCAATAGTTCTTCCACATCTCCTTGCGTAAGGAACCCTCCCCCGGGGCCGGCCTTGATCTCGATCGTATACGAGCGAAGTCGCTCCTTATTACGCTCACGAATACCAGCCGACAAAACCAGGAACATACCGGTGGCTATGCCTATCCAAAAGGCAAAAAATAAAATTCGTTTTATGATCCTCTTCAATTTCAAGTTTATACGTTATAGTTAATTATTCTCCATTCGTTTTTTTATCAAGGCCGGTATCTTGTCAATATCTCCGGCACCGGCTACTACGATCACGTGCTGTCTATTTATTAGTCGATCACGATATTCTTTCTCCAGCCAATCGACCACCTCCTCCTGACCCAAATAGAACAATGGCACTCCCACCATATCTTTTCCGATCGACTCGCTACTGACACCCTCGATCGGCAACTCTCTTGCCGGATAGAGCGGCAACAGGACCACCCTGTCTGCTTTCGCGAGCGCCTTGGCAAACTGAGGAGCCAGATCGCGGGTACGAGAGAAGAGATGCGGCTGAAAGATGATCGTGCAAAGGGCCTGCGGATACAAGGAACGCACTCCATCTAACAACACATTCAACTCCTCGGGATGATGTGCATAATCATCGATCAAAACCAACCGTTCATTATCAATGAGCTTCTCAAAACGCCGTTGCACCCCCTTGAAACAAGCCATTGCCTGGCGAATCGCACCCGGTGCTATTCCCAAAACACGACTAACCGTGATAGCCCCGATCGCATTTTCCACATTATGCCATCCCCCCATGGGTAAAAAGATATTCTCGATACATTCTTTATCGATCATGGCATCAAAACAATAACCTCCATCCTGCACTCGACTATTTAACGCATAACAATCGGCTTGTTGCTCGTGTAAATGATAGGACAAGGTTTGCGGAGCCCTAAGAGAAGAGGTACGAGATAGTCCCCACTTATGGATCAACAGACCTCCCTTCGGTATCAAGGCACTGAAATCGATAAACGCTTCCTCCATGGTAGTGGCATCTCCATAGATATCGAGATGATCGGGGTCCATGGCGCTGATGAGAGCGACATGAGGCAATAATTTCAGAAAACTCCGATCGTACTCATCTGCTTCTACCACGCAACAATTGACCGAACTGCTCCACTGGTTCGTTCCGTAATTGGCCGCAATCCCTCCCAAGAAGGCATTGCCTCCAAAACCACTATGTCGCAGCAAATGAGCTACCATGGTAGAGGTAGTCGTCTTGCCATGCGTACCAGCAATACAAATATTCAAAGAACTAGCTGTGATCTGTTGTAACAGATCGCTTCGCTTCCAAATCGTATATCCATTCTCCTGATACCAGCGCAATTCGAGGTGAGAACCCGGAATCGCCGGTGTGTATACCACGGCATCAGCAGCGCGAGAGAGTGCCTCAATATCTTCGTGGTAATGCACTGCAATACCCGAAGCCTCTAAGGAGCGAGTCAGCGCAGAAGGGGTTTTATCATATCCCGAAACCTTTATCCCCTGCTCCTGAAAAAAACGGGCCAACGCACTCATTCCGATACCACCAATACCCAGAAAATACAACTCACGCAGTCCTTCCTTTACCCGAAAGGTTTCTTGCAAAAGCGTTGTATCGATGGTTGTCCTCATATTACTGACTGACTTGCTTTACTAATTCAGTGGCCAGCTTTTGTGCAGCATCCCGAACGGCGAAAGAGCCAATGGCCTCGCTGAGCGATCGTTGAGCAGATCGATCAAGACATAGGGCCAAGGCACGAGAGACCAACGAGGTCTCGGCTTCCTCATCGGGCACCAACCAGGCGGCTTGCTTGCGTACCAGTTGCTCTGCATTGACGCGTTGATGGTCTTCTGCTGCCAACGGATACGGCACGAACAAAACAGGCTTGCCCACCACAGCTAATTCCGCCACCGTCATTGCACCCGATCGGGAGATCACTACATCGGCAGCCGCATAAGCATACTCCATTTCCCTGATAAAATCAGCCGTATAACAACCTGGACGGTCAGCGACACGAGCGGCGGCCAAAGGAGCATATGACTTTCCGGTTTGCCAGATCACCTGGATGCCCGCTTCCAAAAGCCGATCGAGTCCCTGATCGATTGCTCGGTTGATTGAGCGAGCTCCTAAACTGCCTCCCATCACCAGCAAAGTGGTTCGATCTGAAGACAAGGAAAAAAAGTTCGCCGCCTGTTGTCGATCAGGCCGTGTTGCACAGATCGACTCGCGTACAGGATTACCGGTAAAAAAGATCTTGTGAGCCGGAAAGAATTTTTCCAGCCCACCAGCACCGGTAAAGATGCACTTTGCACGTCGTGCCAATAGCTGATTGGTTTTGCCGGCATAGGCGTTGGACTCGTGTAAAAAAGTCGGAATGCTTCTTGCCTGCGCAACACGCAATACGGGAAAGCTGGAATACCCTCCCACTCCCAATACGGCATCCGGACGAAAGGCGCGGATGATCTTGCGAACCTGCCAAAAACTCTTGAGCAGTTTCCAGGGCAGTGCCATATTTTTTATCAAAGAACTTCTATCGAATCCCACTATATCTAAGCCGCAGATAGAGTACCCTGCCTGCGGCACTTTCTCCATCTCCATTTTTCCCTTGGCCCCCACGAACAAAATATCCATCGAGGCATCCATCTTTTTTAGGGCGCCGGCGATCGCCAATGCCGGAAATATATGTCCGCCCGTTCCCCCGCCCGCTATCAGTACCCGCAGACTCATGCCGCAGCCGGTTTTACAGTTTCTTCCTCTGTCTGTCCCTCAAGTTGCTCCACATTTCTTGCTACACTCAATATGATACCAATGGCCAGACAAGTAAAAAAGAAACTACTTCCTCCCATGCTCACCAGTGGCAGCGTAACACCCGTTACCGGAAATAAATTGACCGTTACCGCCATATTAGCAATAGCCTGAATGACCAAGGTAAAACTGAGCCCCAACGCCAAGAACGCACCAAAGGCAAAGGGGCATCGCTTGAATATCCTGATACAACGAAATAAAAAGACCAAGTAAATAAATACCATAAATCCACCGCCGATCAATCCGTACTCCTCGATGATGATGGCGTAGATAAAATCATTATACGCCTGGGGCAAAAAGTCTCGAGTGGTACTATTTCCTGGTCCTACACCCAAGAGTCCTCCCTTTGAGATGGCCACCTTGGCCTGATTGACCTGATAGCCATCGGTGTCGCTATCTTGTCCTCCATAAATAAAGGACTCCACCCGACTGATCCACGTACTGATCCTAGCCGTAAGCGCAGAGGAGGAAGATGTTTTTACAGCCGTTACCTCATCTGTATTTTCAGAATGATGTCGGACCACAGCGGCCACGATCAAAAAGGTGATCGGGATCAGGGCCGCTCCAATGGTCAGGAGCAGATGCTTGGTGCTGGCTCTTCCAATAAAGAGTAATAGCATACAACTGGCGCCAAGCAATAAGGCAGTAGACAGGTTGGCGGGTGCGATCAACATACAGGTTACGAGCACGGGCCAGATGACCATCAGATATCCTTTCTTAAGATCCTTGATCATATCTTGCTTTTTGCTGAGCAGCCTGGCCAGATACATGAATAGCGCCATCTTAGCCAGATCGGAAGTTTGCATTGTCATGTTGATGATAGGCAACTTGATCCAGCGGCTACCTTCGTTCATCTTGACACCAAAGAAAAGCGTGTATAAAAGCAAGGGCAGTGACAATAAAAAGATGATTCGAGCCGCCTTGGAGTAAAAGGTATAATTGACCAGGTGAGCAAAGTAGATGACCAGTAATCCTCCCAAGATCAATCCCACTTGCTTAAAAAGGTAGATCTCGGTATTCCCCTTGTAATTTTTATACGCTAGGGTACCGGTAGCACTATATACGGCCAATAGCGACACCAAGGTCAGCACCACCACCAAGGCCCAGATCACCTTATCACCGCGGGTCTTTTTAAGAAGATTATCCGTGGTAAAACTATTACGCAGATCGGCCAGTCGTATGTCGCGCGTCGCTTCCATAGGTCAGAGTTCTTTTACTGCTTTTTTGAATTGTTGTCCACGATCCTCGTAATTCTTAAAAAGATCAAAACTGGCACAAGCCGGACTCAACAGAACCGTATCGCCTTTGGTAGCGATCTGAAAAGCTGTTTGCACCGCTTCTTCGGCGCTTTGCACATCGACCATTACAGGCACAATAGCTTCAAAGGCCTCATGGATCTTTCGGGTATCCTTGCCCAGACAAATGATCGCCTTTACTTTTTCGCGAACCCCTTCGGCTAGTAAGCTGTAATCATTTCCCTTGTCGACACCGCCTAAAATGAGTACGGTCGGCCCAGTCATGCTTTCGAGCGCATACCAAGTAGAATTGATATTGGTAGCCTTACTGTCGTTGATAAAGACAACGCCGCGCACTGTCAAGACATATTCCATGCGATGCTCCAGCTGCTCAAAATGTTGCACGGCATCGCGAATCTTCTCTTTGCGGATGTCGAGGGTCGCCGCGGCCACACAAGCGGCCATCGTATTATATTGATTATGCTTACCCTTTAGCGCAAAATCAAATACGCTCATGGTCATCACTTCGTTACCGGTCCGTACGTACATGTCTCCGTCTTTGATAAAGGCGCCTGGTGATACTTCTCTTTTCATGCTAATGGGTAGTTGGTTAGATTGAATACTAAAATTTTTTACATACTGTTGGGTCACTTCGTCATCGGCGCAATAGATAAAATAATCTTCGGGCCCCTGATTTTGGGTGATCCTGAACTTGCTATTGATATAATTCAAGAAAACATATCCGTAACGATCCAAATGATCTTCGGTGATATTGGTCAGTATCGCCACGTGCGGACGAAACTGATCGATATCATCGAGTTGAAAACTGCTGATCTCCACTACATAGAGTTCGTGCGGATCTTCGGCTACCTGGCGAGCGAATGAGTAACCGATATTACCGACCAGCGCTACATCCAACCCAGCGTTGCGGCACAACTGATAGACTAGCGAGGTCGTTGTGGTCTTTCCATTACTGCCCGTGATGGCAACAATGCGGCTATTTCCCATATGACGATACGCCAACTCCACCTCACTGATCACCGGAATACCATGGGCCCGAATCGCCTTCATGACCGCAGCCGTTTCGGGTATACCCGGACTCTTGATCACCTCATCAGCTTGCAGAATGCGATCGAGCGTATGCGTATTTTCTTCAAAAGCAATCCGCTCTTGCAACAGCTCGTTACGATAGTTTTCTTTCAAAGAACTTCCGTCAGAGACAAACACCTCATATCCTTTTTGTTTCGCCAGCAAAGCGGCTCCGACCCCGCTTTCTCCTGCTCCCAGTATGACTACCCGCTTCCCCATACAATCCTTGACTTTACCGCAGTTTGAGGGTAACGATACTGAACACCACCAACAACACCGTTACGATCCAAAACCGGTTCACGATCTTGACCTCATGATATCCCTTAACCTGGTAATGGTGATGTATAGGTGCCTTGAGAAAGATCCTTCTTCCTTCGCCGAACTTCCTCTTGGTGTATTTGAAATAGCTCACCTGAATGATCACACTCAGTGATTCCACCAAAAAGACGCCGCAGAAAATAGGGATCAATAATTCTTTATGTACGATAATGGCCAGGGCGGCGATAATACCCCCCAGGGTAAGACTACCGGTATCGCCCATGAAAAGTTGTGCAGGATACGAGTTGTACCAAAGAAATCCGATACAAGCTCCGATCAGTGCCGCAATGTAAACCGACAACTCTCCCAGATCGGGTATGTACATAATGTTCAAGTAATCGGCAAAGACCAGATTACCGCTGGCATAGGCAAAAATGCCCAGCAAGACCCCGATCAGCGCGGCTGTTCCAGTGGCGAGTCCATCGAGACCATCCGTAAGATTGGCACCATTGGAAACGGCCGTGATGATAAAGATGACAACCACTATATAGAGAAGCCAGGTATAATGGCGCCAGTTTTCGGGCAGCAGTTTTGAGTAATTGAATTCATGGTCCTTTACAAAAGGAATGGTCGTAACAGGTGTTTTGGTCGCAACATAATGATGTGTTTGGCCATTGAACGTTTTAGTGAATACCGTACTGTCCGCTTGCGGATTCTTTCCGGAATACTCTCTCCAGATAACCACCTCGCTATTGAAATATAGCGTAGCCCCCACGGTAATACCCAACCCCACCTGTCCCAAGATCTTGAACCAACCGGCCAGTCCATCGGCATTGGTCTTTTTATATTCTTTTCCTTGCGACTGTGCCAGGCGCTTACTACGTAGCTTTAGATAGTCATCGATAAATCCAATAATGCCCAGCCAAACGGTGCTTATCAGCATCAATTGCACATAGACCTTGGTTAGATCGGCCAATAATACGGTCGGGATCAGAATGGCTAAAATGATAATGATTCCTCCCATGGTGGGCGTGCCTTTCTTGCTGGCTTCTCCGGCCAATCCTTCTTCGCGAATACTTTCTCCGATCTGCTTGCGCTGTAAAAATTTGATGAGCTTCTTGCCATAGACCAGGGTAATAAATAAGGATAATAAGATGGCCAGCAGGGTGCGGAACGTGATATACTCAAAGACACGACTGCCTGGAAAGCGAATGCCCTCTTCGGTCAGCCAGTCAAAAAGATGATATAACATAGTTCCTTTTATTTATCGAGGTTTGCAAACCATTTGCGAACCATTTCACGATCGTCGAAATATTCTTTCTTCCCTTTTATATCTTGATAGCGCTCGTGTCCTTTTCCGGCCACCAGAATAATATCCTGGGCGGCAGATAAGGTGATCGCGGTTTTAATAGCGGCCTCGCGATCCACGATCGGGATATACTTTTTGAGGTCGGCCGCAGACAATCCTTGCTCCATGTCTTTGATGATCGCCGCCGGATCTTCTGAGCGTGGATTATCGCTGGTAAAAATGAAGCGGTCACTATGCGCCGCTACCGCCGCTGCCATCAATGGACGTTTGGTCTTATCACGGTCCCCACCACAACCTGTTACCGTGGTTAGTTTTTGATCGGGCTTTCGCAACTGCTTCAACGTGCTCAACACATTGAGTAGCGCATCGGGAGTATGGGCATAGTCCACTACGGCCATCAGCTGCTCCCTAGGAGAGACAATACATTCGAAGCGACCAGGGGCACCCTGTAACTGACTCAACTCGGTGAGTACCGTTGTCTTATCGAGACCCAACGCACAGGCAGCACCATATACCGCCAGTAGATTATATGCATTGAACGTGCCGATCAACCGAAAATGAACCTCTATTTCGTCGATATTGAGCTGTAAGCCATCCAATCCGTTATCGAGAAGGCGGCCTTTATAATCGGCCAGGGTGCGTAGCGCATAGAACAAACGGCGCGCTTTGCAATTTTGAAGCATTACTGCACCCCGCTTGTCATCGGCATTGCTCAAAGCAAAAGCAGTGGCAGGCAGCGTATCAAAGAAAGATTTTTTGACGCGGATATATTCATCGAAGGTCTTATGATAATCAAGATGATCATGTGTGATATTACTAAAGATGCCTCCGGCAAATTCAATCGAAGCGATACGATGTTGATGAATGGCATGCGAGCTGACTTCCATAAAAACATGCGTACAACCTTCTTGTTCCATCTGCTTTAGTAATTGCTGCAACTGGATCGGATCAGGCGTGGTGTGCGTAGCGGGCAGCGATCGCTGGCCAATCCGGTTTTCGACCGTGCTGATCAGCCCGCAGGTATATCCCAATCCGGAGAAAAGTTTGTACAATAAGGTGGCGATAGTGGTCTTTCCATTGGTGCCGGTCACCCCTACGACCTTCAGCCGAGTGGAAGCTTCTCCATAAAACCGAGCCGCGATCTGCGCACTAGCCAAGGCGGCATCGGCCACTTGCACATAGGTCTTATTCACCTCCATGGTGTCAGGAAGGGTCTCCGCAATAATCGCAATAGCACCCTGCTGCAAAGACGACGCAATGAACTGGTGTCCATCGACGCGGGTGCCCGGCACGGCAATAAACAAGGCGCCGGGTCTTACTGCACGCGAGTCGGTAGTGAGCAAAGTGGGCTCCACGGCAGTGGAACCATTTACTGAAACAACCGATACACCATATAACAATTCACTCAGCTTCACGGATGCATTTATTAATTAACTCAATTCAAGTACGATTTGCAACGAACGGTCCAAGGCGGTACCCGGGGCCACCGACTGCGACACAATACGACCCCTTCCCTTTATCTGCACTTTCACACCCATGTTCTCTAAAAGAAATAAGGCATCTTTTAAGCCCATCCCTTTTACGTTCGGCATCACGTTATTGCGAAGAGGTTGGGCTTTTAGCACTGTCTTTCCCTGCGGATTGTAAGCCTTTACCCACTCCTGCTGCTGGATCGAATCGGCAAAAGGCAACTGAAGGGTTTGAAACACATTACGCAAGTCACGACCACCTCCAGCATAATAAAAAAGCGCGCTGTCACTTCTCCTTACGAATTGTGTTGGATCTTTTCGATCGACATACATGGCATGTACCTTGGTAGCGATCTCCTTAAAAACAGGAGCAGCGACCGTGCCGCCATAATGCGAAGCTGCATGGGGCTTGGTGCGCACTACAACAATGCAAGTGTATTGTGGCTGATCAGCGGGAAAGTATCCTACAAAGGAGGCCTGATATACACGATCCGTATACTTGATAGGACCATCCGCTACCAACGCGGTGCCTGTCTTTCCGGCAATTGAAAAAGGAACACCCTCAAATGCACGCCTCGCCGTTCCCTCTGTTACTACGGCCTCCATGGCACTACGAGCCGCTGTAATAACCTCGGGCTTGCAGAGTTGCTCTTCTAACACCACAGGATCTACTTCTCGATATAAGGTTCCCCCCTGTTGAATACGACTGACCAGATAGGGCTTCATCATTTTTCCGCCATTGGCTACCCCGTTATACAAGGTCAGTGTATGCAAGGGACTTACTTGAATGGCATATCCAAAACTCATCCAGAGCATATTGCCAACGGAACTTCCTTTTTCGTTGAGGGGAGCCATACTGGGTTTGGGAGCACTGCTCAGGTCGATAGCGGAACGCTCATCAAGTTGAAACTTCTTATAATACTCTTTGATCTCTTCCGGATTCTTAGCAAAGGCCTTGTAAGCCAGTTTGCTCATTCCGACATTGGAACTGTGGGCATAACACTCTCTAACGGTCAGAAAAGGTTTGGGAGAACGCTCGGCATCTATGACCATCTTGTTTCCCACTTTGGCACGGCCCGCACTGCCGATCTCTACCAGATCGTCTATTTTGCTGGTCCCTTTATCGAGCACCGCCAACAAAGTAGCCAGCTTAATGGTGGAGCCGGGTTCAGTAACACGCAACGCATAATTATCATCTTCCCAATACTGTCCATCCGGACGACGACCCAGATTGGCCATGGCCTTGATCTTACCGGTAGCTGTTTCCATAACAATGGCCGTACCGTACAGGGCCTCACTTTGTACCATCATACGCATCAGCGCGGTCTCTGTTATATCCTGCATTTTGAGATCGATGGTCGTATAGATATCTTTTCCATTCTCGGGCTCTGTTTCGGAACCA
>JBIIHS010000017.1:0-14406 GCA_044235515.1 Chitinophagaceae bacterium
GCTGGCCACCTTCGAGCAATTGGCTAAGCGCTACTCAGAAGATCCGGGTAGTAAGGACCGGGGAGGTCAGTACCAATTGAATCGCGCCGAGAAATCGTGGGATCCTGTCTTTTTGTCAACGGCTTTTCGCTTAAAGGAAGGAGAGATCTCGCCTCCTGTTAAATCAAAGTTTGGATTTCACATTATACAGATGGTTGAGCGAAACGGGGATGATGCCGTGGTTCGTCATATACTGCGTGTTCCTCCTGTGACGCAAGAGGAGATCGATCAAGCCAAGCGAAAGCTCGATTCGGTGCGCTCAAAAGTAATGGCCGCGACCCTCACCTTTAATGAGGCGGCCACCAAGTATAGCGATGATGAGAACGCAAAGTACACGGGTCCGTACATAACCGGTCGCGATGGATCGACCTTTGTGACCATCGATCAGCTCGATCGGGATATGGTCAATATGCTCACCAAAATGCAACCCGGCGATTATTCGATGCCAACCGCCTTTGAGAATGAGCAAGGTAAAAAGGGCGTACGTGTCGTGCATCTGAAATCGCGATCTACACCGCACCGAATGAACCTGAAAGATGATTATAGTAAGATAGCCCAATTTGCACTTGAGGAGAAAAAAGCCAAAGTGATGGAGAAGTGGATCTTGTCGCGCTTGGCTACTTATTATGTGATGATCGATCAGTCTACTGGCGAAGAATGCCCCTTGCTAAAACGATTTTCGTCGGTCAATTGACCTGCTATGAGCGACCCTATTAAACATGAATGCGGATTGGCTTTTATCCGCTTGCGCAAGTCTTTTTCGTATTATCAGCAGCAATATGGGACGGTTCTCTGGGGTCTCAACAAGCTCTATCTGCTGATGGAGAAGCAACACAACCGTGGCCAGGATGGAGCGGGTGTTGTGGCCGTAAAATTGCACACCGAGCCTGGTTACCCCTTTATGAATAGGATGCGCAGCAATGCGCCGCAGGCGATCGCCGATATCTTTCAACGGATCGGACAAGAGATAAAGGAGTTCGAGAAATACCACCCCGAAGTAAGAAAACATCCGGGACTCATGAAGGGGAATCTCGATTTTTTAGGAGAGATCTTATTGGGGCATCTGCGCTATGGAACACAAGGAAAGAATAAGCTCGAGTATTGCCACCCCTTTATAAATCGCGATGTGATCCCGGCACGCAATATTGCGTTGGCCGGCAATTTCAATATTGTCAACGCAGACGAACTCTATGCACAGATCGGAAAGACTCCTGACGAAGAAGTTCGCTTCAGCGATCTGGCAGCCCTTATTGAATTAATGTCCTCGCTATTGCGTCAAGAAGATGAAAAAAGTCCGGAGAAGCTTCGAATGGCTCAGGTGCTTCGCAAGGCGATCCCTTTACTCGATGGAGGATTTCATGTGGGGGGCGCCACGGGCAATGGAATCGGATTTGTTTTCAGAGACCCGCACGGCATTCGGCCGGCCTACTATTATATCAATGACGAAGTGGTAGTAGCGGCCTCTGAGCGCGCGGCTATTCGGACCGCCTTTAATGTTCCGGAAAACGAAGTAAAGGAATTGCTTCCTGGTCAGGGCTTGATCGTTACTGAAGAGGGTGAGATCGAGATCGAGCAACTGGTTCCGGCCCAGGAGAGAAAGGCCTGCAGTTTTGAACGAATTTATTTTTCGCGTGGCAGTGATGAAAAGATCTATCGCGAGCGAAACAAGCTCGGCTACCAACTTAGTGAGCCGGTGTTGAAAGCGATCGACTACGATCTTCGAAATACGATTTTTTCTTTTATTCCCAATACGGCCGAGACGGCCTTTTATGGTATGCTTAAGGGTATGGAGGATTACCTTAATCGTATCAAAGTCGAACGGATCCTGAGTTGGAAAAATGATTTTGACGAGGCCAAGTTGAGTGAAATGATCAATCGGCGTATCCGCATTGAAAAGATCGCCATTAAGGATGTCAAGATGCGTACGTTCATTACCGAAGACGTGAGTCGCAACGAAATGGTGCAACACGTTTACGATATCACGTATGGGACGGTTCGGGCCCAGGAGGATACCTTGGTGGTTATAGATGATTCTATCGTAAGAGGAACCACCTTAAAGGAAAGCATTATCACCATGTTGGGTCGTTTATCTCCCAAGAAGATCATTGTGGTCTCTTCTTCGCCACAGATCCGTTATCCCGATTGTTATGGGATCGATATGAGCAAGATGGGCGATTTCATTGCCTTTAATGCTGCGGTAGCGCTTTTAAAGGAGAGAGGTAATGCCTCGTTCTTAGAGGAACTACTGGCGCGTTGTAAGGAATTGGAAGCAGCAGGGCAGTTACATCAGGAAAATGTAGTAAAGCGATTATACCAGTCCTTTACCGCGGTAGAGATCGCCGATAAGATCGCTCAGCTGATCACGCCTCCTTCTTTTACGATTCCGGTTCAAGTGATCTTTCAGCGGATCGAAGACCTGCACCTTTCTTGTCCTTCTAATTTAGGGGACTGGTATTTTACTGGTGATTATCCTACTGCCGGCGGTAATAAAGTGGTCAATAAGGCCTTTATTAATTATATGGAAGGCAAAAATGTAAGAGGATATTGATCAGTCCCACCCAGCAGGGTTTTCGTTTCTTGTCCTATCCATCCTATTACGCTACGATTTGTTTCGACTTCCTAAGAATACGCCGCCAAAGATCAGTACACCGGCTATTACTTTTTCGATGCTAAATCCCTCTTGCAAGAATAAGGCGGCGATCAATGCTGCAAAAAGAGGTTGCGTATAGATATAACTACCGGTAGTGGCGGCCCCAAGGTGTTTTAGGGAATAACTATTAAAAGAGTAGGTCAGAAACGTTCCGCATAAGACGACGGAACCCAGCGCCAGCCACTGCGAAACCGCTGCGCTTTGCCAATTGGCTTCCACAGCATCTTGCCAACTAAAGGGAACGATCATGATAAAGCCGAAGGTAAATACCCAGCGAATTACGTGTAGGGGACTATAGCGACTGGTCAGCGGCTTTACCATAATAAAGTAAATGGCATAAGAGATAGCATTGATCAAGATCAGCAGATCACCTTGTACGCTGGCGATTCCACGGGCATCTCTCGATAAGATCAGTAACAAAGCGCCTCCAATGCCAAACAACAATCCTACTGCTTTTTGCATTGTGAATTTTTCTTTCAACCACCACAAGGCCAGCACACCAATAAGCAAGGGTGTAGTTAGCATCAACAAAGCCGCATGAAGGGTTGAGGTGATGGTAAGTCCTTTTACAAAGAGCATTTGGTTGATGACGACTCCGGTTAGGGCACAGCCTATAAAGCGGGGAACATCTTTTTTTTCGATCCCGGCTTCTTGTTTTGAAAAGGCCCAGAGTAGCCAGAATAGCAGTAGTGCAATTCCGACTCTGAACAGATTGACTCCATAGGGTCCTATCAGCGAAGGGGAGATATGTTTTACCAAGCTGAGATTAGTGGCAAAGAAAAAATTGGTGAGTAGAACGGCTATATGGGCTTTGGTAGTTGTGCGCAACGGGAAGGGGTTAGACTACAAAGAACGCAAATCTTAATCAGAATGGACCGCCTTGTTCCGTAGCGACTCCAGTAAGGAAGATACGACCTGGCCCAGCGCATTTTTGTTTAGTAAATCGGGAAAATGATACGGATAACGACTGGCCTCTTCGAGTGCAGCCACCAGCGAAAAGCGATCTTGGCTCCAAAAGGGTGCATAGCGCTGCTGATCGGCATACGAGGCTAAATATTGTTGCTCCGGTTGGCCAGGCGTAGGGATCAGTAGTAATTTCTTTTGCAGGGGGATCATCTCCATTAATGTCGTATACCCGCTGCGACAGACAATATAGTCGACACCTTGCAGCAGGTTTTGAAGTTCGGTAGCGGCCAGGTGATCGAATTGACGCACGCGAGGAATGCCATATAATTCTTGCAGGTGTTGTTGATCGGTGTTAGCGGCAGTCTGTGCATTCACGACAGCGGGTAATCCTCTTACGATGATCAGCGATCCATTGAATGAAGCGGCTTGTTTTAAGATCAATTTTTCGAGCAGGGTTCGTTGTGGCTCGGGGCCGGAGAGTAACACCAGAACGGAGCGGTCCTCCTTTGAAGAAGTGGTGGCCTTTGGGTTCGATTGTGAAAATCGGTTAAGCATACCCACGTACTCAACGGGAATAGTGGGATAAGATACAGGGTGGGAGAGGGTGCCGGCCAGCGAGGGATCCTCTTTTACATCGGGTACCCAAACAGACTGGTACTGATCGATAAAACGATATAATACTTTTTGTATCCAACGATCTACCTGTTTGCCATACCCCGTTTGAATACCCAATTGATGTGTGATCAGTACGGAGGCAATAGCAGGATGAGCCATTCCATAGCGGTTATCGGAAATGATGGCCTCGATCTGATAAGCATCTACGATGGACCGTATCCATCGCTGTTCCCTTTTGATCTGAAGCCAAAAACGAGGCAGCAGCTTTATCATTGCCCAGCCAAACCAGCGCGGGCTCTTACTGTAGCGAATCTCAGTATGTGGAGAGCTGATATGTGTTACCTCGGGAAACTCCTCAACAAGAAGAGCGTGACTGGCCCCGTCCGAGGCTACGATCACCTTGCAACCCTTCGACAGCAGCTCTCGAATAAGGGGGATGCAGCGCGTGGCATGGCCCAGCCCCCAGTTAAGGGGGGCTACCAGAACAACAGGAGGTCGGGTCAAAGACGGCATCTGGAGTCGAATAAAAAGCTAAAATGAGAACCTTTGAGCAACAAAATCGTTTGTAAAGTAGTTTTAATTCAGGATTTTTACAGCATGAAATTGTTCCGGACATTCTCCCTACTGGTTAGCTTGCTCTTGTTCTTGAGCGCCTGCAATCGTAATTTTTACAGCAGTAAAGCCTCCCGTAACTGTGGTTGTCCGGGTCAAAATGTTCGATGATAAATTTTCGCCATGCCAGCTTCCGCTAATTTTGTCTTGGTCTGCACTCCTTATCTCACTCCCGATGATTTGGAGAAAGAGCGTGTACATCTTTCCCGTCTACTGGCCACCCCCGAAATGAAAGAGCGATTCTATCAATCCATCGAACTTGTCAATCGCAATCATATTACGACTAGTCGTTCCGTTATCAAAGACGAGTTATCGCGTCGTCCAATGCGCTCTTTTCGGTTTGTGATCAATAAAAATTAAGCCGCTCGTTTACGCCAGTTCCTCCAGTGCCTCTTTTAGTTCTTGGAGCATTTGCGGAATGTCCTCTTTTTTACAAGTGCCAATACTCATTCTGTACCAAGGAGAAGTAGGGTCAGCGCCAAAAGCATAGAATGGGACCATGGCCAATCCGGCTGTATTCAATAAAAAAGCGGTTACATCTGCTTGCGTGGAAAGGGTCGTACCGCTTCGGGTGGTTTTTCCGACGGCATCTACTTTTACGGTCAGATAAATGGCTGCTTCGGGTTTGATCGCATCAACAGGAAATCCGTCTGCCTTCATTTGTAGTAATCCATTGTAGATAGCGGTCAATCGTTCTTCGATCTTTTCTTTGAACTGGGTCAGATACGAATCGATACCGGGGCGGTCGTTCAAGTACCAAGCCAAGGCCTTTTGCTCTGCCATGGGTGCCCAGGCTCCAACATGCGTCATGATCTGTTTCATTTTCTGGATGACGGCTGCAGGCCCCAATGCCCAGCCAACCCGTACTCCGGTAGCGGCAAAGACCTTGCTGATGGCATCGATGAAAATGGTGTAGTCTTTCATCTCGGGTCTTAACGATACAGGATTGTGATGTTGTATGCCCCCATAGGTGAGGTGCCAATACATTTGGTCGAACATCACATATAGTTTTTTTTGATCATCTCCTCTGCGTCGGTTCTCTTCGATGATCAGATCGCAAATAGCACCAAGCTCCTCTTTATCGAAGGTGGTGCCGGTAGGATTTTGTGGAGAGCAAAGGGATAGTAATGTCGCGTTACGCAAATGAGGGGCGAGTTGACTGGCGGTGGGCATAAAGCGGGTCTCGGCGCTGGTCTCAACCACTGCATGTTCACTGTCGGTAAAGTGCGTGTAGTGATTATTGTTCCAGGAGGGTACGGCATACACTACTTTATCTCCTTTATCGCAAATGGAGCGAAAGACGGTATAGATGAGCGGTCTTCCTCCTGAGGCGATCAATATCTCGTCTGGGCGATAGGTTAATTTTTCTTTCTCTTCGATAAAGGTGGCTAGGGCTTCGCGCAGATCGAGATTGCCCTCAGCGGCTGGGTAATTGGTAAAACCTTTTCGGTACGCCTCTACAATGGCATCTTCGAATGCCTTAGGTATGGGAAAGAGGGCCGGGTCAAAATCACCAATGGTAAAATTGTATATACGGGCCCCTTGTTTGATCTTTTCTTTGATCTCTCCACCCAGCTTTACAATTTCTGAACCGATAAGCGTGGCGGCCAGTTGCGACAGTTTCATGCCCGATAGGTTTGCTGGGGCAAATGTACTTTATTTATTTGCTGCCCTTATTTCTTGCTGTCGGATGATTTTTCAAAATCGAGGATTACCCCATTTATGCAATACCGAAGCCCGGTAGGAGGAGGTCCATCGTCAAAAACATGGCCTAAATGGGCTTTGCAACGACCGCATTGTACTTCGGTGCGCTGCATACCATGGCTATTGTCGGGCGTGTACAAGATGCTACCCTTTGTAAGGGGCTCAAAAAAGCTGGGCCAACCGCAGCCACTTTCGAATTTGGCCTCACTCTTGAACAGGGGCTTTCCACAGGCCTTGCAATGGTAGGTGCCTACTTCGCGGGACTGTTCGATAGGGCTGCTCCAGGGTCGCTCGGTCCCTTTTTGGCGCGCAATGTAATAGACATCCGGAGAAAGGATCTTCTTCCATTCGCTCTCCGGCAGGTCGACCTTTCCACTGTCGGTACGAGAGTATACAGGGTTATCTTTTTTTGAGGTGTCCATAAGAACTTGATTTTGTGTCAGCGATCTACCGCGCTCGGCACTGCATTGCAGTAAGACCAGGGATAGTAGGGGCCAGCTGAAAACGGATAAGAGCGTCATTACTCGTTTAACAATATCGCCTTCTAAAAGTTCAGCGGTTTTCATTGGTTGTTGCGGCTTTCATTGGCTGTTGCAGCTTATATTTGTCTGACGGCTAAAACAACTGCTTATGTTTAACCTGGTCTTATTTGGACCACCCGGTAGTGGTAAGGGTACCCAGTCCGACAAACTGGTAGAACAATATGGACTCATTCATCTTTCTACGGGTAATCTGCTCAGAAAGGAGATCGCCGATCAAACGGCATTAGGGCTTTCGGCTAAGTCTTATATCGATTCAGGCAAGTTGGTACCTGATCAGGTAGTGATCGGCATGGTCGATTCTTTTTTTGATCAGCACAAGGGAGCCAAGGGATTTTTGTTCGATGGCTTTCCCCGGACGGTGGCCCAGGCAGCAGCCCTAGATGAACTATTAACCCAAAAAAATACCGCTATCTCCATTGTGATTGCCCTCGAAGTAAGCGAGGAAGAGCTGGTCAAACGTCTTCTCAAACGCGGACAGACCTCGGGTCGCTCCGATGATACAGATGAATCGGTTATTCGCAAACGGTTTGCGGTGTATGGTCAAGAGACAAGTCCGGTAGCCTCCTATTATCAGGCCGCAGGAAAATTCAGGTCCATTGCCGGAGAGGGCAGTGTGGAAGAGATCTTTGCCGGTATCTGCTCTCAAATAACGACTGCCCGCTGATCAGGGGTTGGACTGACTGGCTCTTTCCAAAAAGTCTTTTTCTTCTTGGGTTAACGCATCGATGCCATGGTGATGGATCTTATCCAGTAGTGCATCTATACGATCTTGCGTCAATTTTGGTTTTTTATCGTAGGGTTTGCGCGTGGCCTTGTAAAACTGGGTATCGCGTATGCTGGGCTTTCTATTTTTCGGTTTATCGGGATCAAATAAGGTATTGGCCCAATCAAAGACACGGCTTATCCATTCACTGAGATCGTATCCCATTCGGATCAATTGCATAAAGAGAAATCCCATAACGGCACCCGCCAATAGCGGAACATAGCTAAGCGGTTGTTCCAAGGGTCTGGTGGCGATACTGAGCAAGAAATAGATGACCGTTAGTATCCAAAGCGGAAAGCCACCCATTAATTGTGGAAAGAGACGATAGTAGGGAGAGAGCATTGTGGTGGCTATAGCGATGGCCATAACAGAGGGTCCTGCCCCGTAAAAGACTCCGGCCCCAGCGGCTTCTCCCAGTGCCAATGAAGTGATCCCATAGGCCAACCCTCCCGCCAGACCCCCATAGAGATAGACGGCAACGATCTTGCGAGAGCCACTCAGATCCTGAAAAATAAATCCAAAGCTCCAGAGCCAAAGCATATTGCCCAATATCATCCATACCCCCACATTGGTAAAGGGGGCACTCAATAAGGTCCAGGGACGGTAGAGCCATTGCCCTATCTGGCCCGGAAGAGCAAACCATTGTAAGATCTGTTGTCTGAAAATTTGTTCGATCTGTGCCGTATCCTGATAGAAAAAAAAGTAATAGGCTTTGCACAGCGCTATGGAGATAAACACGATAAGATTGATGATGACCAATCGGGTCAAACTATTTTGACTGTCGCCTAGTGAGTATGCCATAGAGATCGTTATTCAATATAACGTATGACGATTGGTTTTGTTCCAATAGAGCAGCAGTAAAAAACCAGTCAGCGCTCCTCCCAAGTGGGCAAAGTGGGCAATGCTGTTTCCGGTAAGCCCGGTAACACCACCGAATATGTCGAAGGCCGCCAATCCCAATACAGCCCATTTGGCCTTGATGGGCACAGGGATAAACATAATATAGAGTTCCGTGTTGGGAAACAGATAGGCAAAGGCTACCAAGACCCCCATTACGGCCCCACTGGCTCCGAGGGCGCCAGCCACTGAGCGACTTACTTCTTCGGCAGAGACCAGCTCTCCTGATTTAATGTTGTTCAATAGCTCTTGGCAGTGCAGGTATTCAACCCCCAGGTGGAGTGCTGCAGCACCCAGTCCACAAATCAGATAGAATTGCAAAAAGCGCTTGCCTCCCCATACGTTTTCCAGGATCTTTCCGAACATCCACAGGGTAAACATGTTAAAAAAGATGTGCATCAGAGTATCGGGAGAATGAGAGAACATATGGGTGATCAACTGATGGGGCTTGAATCCCATCTCACTTCCTCTTACGCCTTCTTTGATCAAGAGCTGTCGCAATTCATCGGGCATAATGGATCTAAGTTGTACCCAGTCGGAAAATGAAAAACCGTTGGTAACGGTCAATTGTGCCACGTACATCAGCACATTGATGATGATGAGATTTTTTATGACAGGGGGAAAATTATCCGGCCTCGTAAATCGAAACGCACTCATTGGGCAAAAATAAGTTATCTGCGCCGCAACTGCACAATGTTTTCGATATGATGCGTATGGGGAAACATATCTACCGGCTGTACGCTTGTAACCTGATAGTCGCTGTCGAGTCGTTGCAAATCACGGGCCTGGGTAGCGGGATTACAACTGACATAAACAATAACCGGTGCTGCAATGGCGCGCAGGGTATCTACCAGGGTTTCGTGCATGCCGGCTCGTGGCGGGTCAGTAATGATCACATCGGGTCGGCCTTCTTTTTCAAAGAAGGCATCGTTACAGATCGCTGCTACATCACCCGCATAGAACGAGGCGTTATGGATCTGATTGATCCTTGCATTTTCTTTGGCGTCTTCGATCGCCGCACCTACCTGCTCGACCCCGACAATACGACCTGCCTTGCGACTCAAAAAAATACCAATACTGCCGGTGCCACAGTACAGATCGTATAAGGTTTCTTGTCCGGTCAGCGCCGCCGCTGTTGCGGTCAATCGATAGAGGGTTTCGGCCTGTGCGGTATTAGTTTGAAAAAAAGATTGTGGTCCGATCTTAAAGCGATATTTTTCTGCAGGGTCTGCCCCGTATAAGATCTCTTCTACGAATCCCTTACCGGAAAAAACAACGGGCTCGAGATCAAGGATACTGTCATTCCATTTCTGATTGACGGTATAGAGAAGGGTTGTAATGGAGGGGAATCGTTGTTGGAGCTCTTGCAGTAAAAAATTGGTTTGATCGGGTCGTTCTTCTCCCACGATCAGATTGACCATCAATTCTCCGCTACGACAGAGCCGTAGCTGCAGGTTGCGTAAATAACCTTGATGCGCTCGACTATCATAAAATGACCATCCTTTCTCTACGGCCATTTTTTTGATAAAATGGCGGATCTCGTTCGAGGGAGCGGCTTGTAAATGACAGGTATCGATATCAACGATCTTGTCAAAATATCCCCGGGCATGAAACCCAGCTACATTCGATTGATTGCTGATGGTCTCATTGCCGAGTTCCGAGGGCAATAAATAGCGTTTGTTACCGAAGGTATACTCGATCTTATTTCTGTACTGCGTGGTTTGCGTTGCCCCGGCGATGGGTAGTATGGTTGGCAGGGTAACCTTACCGATGCGTTGCAGTGTTTGCTCCACCTGCTGTTGTTTGAACTGAAGTTGCTTGGTGTAAGGGAGCATCTGCCATTGACAACCTCCGCAAACGCCAAAGTGATCACAGAAAGGAGCTACCCGGTCGGCGGCTTTTGAGACAAAGGATACAACGACCCCCTCGGCCCAGTCTTTTTTACTTTTTGTGATCCGGACATCTACCCGATCTCCGGGTACCACCCCTTCTATAAAAATTACTTTTCCGTCTTGTCTCGCAATGCATTTGCCCTCCGCTGCATAGTCTTCTATGAGCAGTTGCGATAAGAGGGGAGAAGGTTTTTTACGCCGCATCGGACAAAGATAACGGCTGCCTGTCTTCTGTCAGATTTTAATAACTTTACTCTTTATAGCATATGAATATGAAAGGCCATTGGATCATCTTATTACTTATATGGAGTTCCCCGCTATGGGCACAGAACGGATATGAGATTACGGTGACTTTTAAACCCTACAAGGACCAGTATATTTACCTGGGGCATTATTTTGGTAAAACCTATCCAATAATCGACTCGGTCAAAGTAGACCAACAATCACGAGGCGTATTTAAAGGAAAGCAGCCGTTAAAGGGAGGTATCTATCTTATTGGTTTTCCGAATAAGGCTGGTTTTTTCGAAGTATTGGTCGATAAACAACAACAATTTTCGATCGTTGCCGATTCGGCCAAATTGCCCAATGGTATCAGTTATGTCAATTCGCCCGATAATGAGTTATTTGCTTCTTACCAGCGAATGGTGTCTGAAAAGGGAATGCGGATAAACGGTCTTCGAGAGGCGCTTAAAACCGCTGCTTCCAAAACCGACTCAACTCGTCTGATCGATTCACTCAATCAGCTTGATCTCGATCTGCGCACTACTCGCGATCAACTGATCGAGCAGCATAAAGAAAGTTTTTTGGCCACCTTATTACAGGCGATGCGAGAACCCATTTTGCCTGCCGAACTTCAGAAGCCGGTTAACCGTGCTGACTCACTGGAAGCGTTTCGATATTATCGGGATCATTTCTGGGATGGGGTCAATTTTTGGGATGGCCGTTTGGCCTATACCACCTTTTTTGAAGAGAAGCTCGAGCGCTATTTTAATCAGCTGGTCGTACCCTTTCCCGACTCGGTCAACAAAGAGATGGATCGTATGTTGGGTTATGCTACTATCAATCCCGAGATGCAGCGGTTCTTATTGCTGCATTTTATCAATCGATATTATACCCAGCGTTATATGTGGGAAGATGCGGTCTTTGTACACTTGTACGAAAAATACTTCGCGGATAAGACCTATCCCTGGCTGAGTGAACAGGGTAAAAAAACCATTACGGACCGGGCCTACAGTCTTATGGCCAATATTTTGGGTACGCCTGCTTCTGACATTGAATTGCCCGACTCTACGGGTCGAGTAGTCTCTCTCTTTAGTCGAAAGCAAGAATATACACTCTTGGTCTTTTGGGACCCTACCTGTGGCCATTGCAAAGAGACGCTTCCCAAGATCGATTCCGTGTATAACAGCCGTTGGAAAAAGGATGGCCTGGGCATCTATGCCGTTGCAAAGGAGACCGAGGGTACCCGATCGGATTGGCTTCGCTTTATTGCCGATAAGAATATCGGTCATTGGAGTCATGTATACTATAGTAAAGAAGCCGAGCAAGGCCGGGTCAGTAAAAATATTCCCGGCTATTCACAGTTATACGATGTGCAGTCTTTCCCCACACTCTATTTGTTGGATAAAGACAAACGTATTATTGCCAAGAAGCTCTCGTACGAGCAAATGGATGAGATTATTCAGTTGAAGAAAAAGGAACAATAGCCAGGTCAAATATCCTTTACTACATCGGCCACCAATTGAGGTCTGCCGAGCGTGTAGTAATGTAGCACCGGTACACCGGCTTTCTTAAGTTCGCGCGATTGCGCTAGCAACCATTCCTTTCCAACGATCTCAACATCGGCATCGCTTTTACATTTTTGTACGGAATTGGCCAAGTCGGAAGGTAGATCGATATGAAAGGTCTTGGGCAGAACAGAGAGTTGCTTTTTAGTGTAGATGGGTTTTAGTCCGGGAATAATGGGCACGGTAATACCGATCTCGCGACAAGCCTTTACAAACTGATGGTATTTCGCATTGTCAAAGAACATCTGCGTTACGATGTAGTCGGCGCCGGCCTCTACCTTTTGCTTTAAATGACGCAGGTCGGTGTCCATATTGGGGGCCTCAAAATGCTTTTCGGGATAGCCGGCCACACCAATGCAGAATTTGGTCTTTTGGGTATCTTTTAATTCTTCTTCGAGATAGATCCCGTTATTGAGCGCTGATACTTGTTGCAACAGGTCAATGGCATAGCGATGTCCTCCGGGTTCGGGCTCAAAGGTAGATTCGTTCTTGGCGGCATCGCCTCGGAGTACTAAAACATTGTCAATGCCGAGATAGTGCAAATTGATCAGCGCATCTTCGGTCTCATTGACGCTGAATCCGCCACAGATCAGGTGCGGTACGGTATCGACATTGTACTTATTCATGATGGCCGCGCAGATACTTTCGGTACCCGGTCTTTTACGAACCACCACTTTCTCGAAGCTTCCGTCTATCCTTTTTTTGAACACGTGTTCGGAACGATGATAGGTTACATTGATGAAAGCAGGTTTAAAGGCCATCAGCGGATCGAGATGCTTGTATAAGGCACCGATGCCTTTGCCTTTGAGTGGGGGTAACACCTCGAAAGAAATAAGGGTGTCGCTGGCCTGTTGGATATGTTCAATTACTTTCATGCAGGTAAGGCATGCAAACTTAACATACCGATAGCGTATAGCAAAGAAACAACGTGCTTTTGTTAAAAGGGGTTCCCAGTGGGGACAAGCCAATTCGATAACTTACATTTGTTGTATGGAATTAGCCATTCGAACAAGATCCTTGGTTAAACGATATGGCGACCGAACGGTCGTTAATCAAGTATCTTTTGAGGTCAGACAGGGAGAGATCGTTGGGCTCTTGGGACCCAATGGGGCCGGTAAGACCACTTCGTTTTACCAGGTGGTTGGATTGATCAAACCCGACGAAGGACAGGTTTTTTTGAACGATCAGGATATCACGGCCCTGCCTATGTACAAAAGGGCGCAGATGGGAATTGGTTACTTACCGCAAGAAGCCTCGGTATTCAGAAAGCTTAGCGTAGAGGATAATATTGCTGCGGTACTGGAAATGACACGCTTGAGCAAACAAGCCCAAAAGGAAAAACTGGAAACATTGCTCAGTGAGTTCCGACTACAGCATGTACGAAAAAGTAATGGAGATGTGTTGAGCGGGGGAGAAAGAAGAAGAACAGAGATTGCCCGGGCCTTATCGGTCGATCCAAAATTTATCTTGCTCGATGAGCCCTTTGCCGGTATCGACCCCATTGCCGTAGAGGATATTCAGGCTATTGTAGCCCGACTCAAGTATAAGAATATTGGCATCTTAATAACCGATCATAACGTAACAGAGACACTTTCGATATGCGACAGAGCGTATTTGCTGATCGAAGGGAAGATATTTAAGCATGGTACTGCCGAAGAACTGGCTCTAGATGAGCAGGTGAGAAAATTATACCTGGGTCGCAATTTTGAACTCCGTCGTAAAGACTGGCTTCACGAAGAAGCGCAGCAACAATCGGGTCTTTCTATTTGATCGCTCATGAATTACGCCCTTTTGCCCAAGATCGAACTTCACCTGCATCTCGATTGCAGTTTGAGTTACTCGGTCGTTCATACACTTGACCCTTCTGTTTCGCTCGCTCAATACCAACAAGAGTTCGTTGCCCCTTCTGTTTGCACCGATTTACGTGATTATCTTACTCGTGCTGTAAAGGGATTTTCATTGATGCAAACGCCCCGGCAATTACGACTGGTTACGCTCG
>JBIIHS010000139.1:0-4553 GCA_044235515.1 Chitinophagaceae bacterium
AACTCCATCGGTTCGAGTTGCTCAAGCGTTGCTTTCTCGGCGATCTTGTCGGTGGCCGCTCTTCCCTCTTCTTCAAAATGACCAGCATCAGTAATGTTGCGAACGTAACGAACCTTATAGCCCAGGGTTTGCAAATAACGAAAGACCACATCAAAAGTAATATAGGGTCTGGCATGCCCCAGATGACTTTCGCCGCTCACCGTCGGGCCACATACATACATACCCACGTGCCCTGGCACCAATGGAGTAAAAAGTTCTTTTTGCCTAGTCAGTGAATTGTAGATGCGTAACGCGGTCATATGGCAAAGATGCTTAAATTAATGGAATAAGAGAGGGTTGCCGAGTCAGTTTCCTAAAACGAGGTCGGTGACCAACATGTAGTGGTCCGAATAATCCTTCTTGACGCGTGTAAACTGTTTTACCTTCAGTCGGCGATCAGCAAAGATGTAGTCAATACGAAGGGTCGGAGAAAGCCCCCTGTATGTACGTCCGATACCAGAACCTTTCTCCAAAAAAGCATCCTGCAAGCTACCTCGAACTGTAAAGTAAGTGTAGGAGTTGGGAACATCATTCAAATCGGCCGCCAAAACGACCGGGTGAGGCGAATCGGCCAGCAACGAAGCAATCATATCCGCTTGTTGGCTTCGTATCACTAATCCCTTTTTTACCTTTCCTACAATAGGGATAAAATGATAGAACATACTATCTTCTCGCTCCCTGATCTTTTCCATCCGCTGGTAATCTTGCTTATCGAAACGCTGCGATTGCAGATGCGTGGTAAATACCCGAATAATTCCATCCGCTGTTTGAAGATCGGCCTGTAATAATACCTCGGGTTGCGAAGGGCGAGGAAAGCGTACCATCCCGGAATCCACAAGGGGATACCGAGAAAAGATCACAGAGGTATAGTATGTACTGTCTCCATCCAGATCTTTGCTCAAATAATAATACGGATAGCCCAATTCTTGACGAATGGTCGCAATATTATCATAATAAGACGGATTGTCCGATGTATAAAACTCTTGCAAACACAATACGTCTGCTTGCTGCTCTGCAAGCAAGGCCATCATTTTTTTTCGGGTTATGCTCCCCTGGTTATTATTGCGCTTCAGTTCAATAAAGCGGGCCACATTCCAACTCACTACCCGAATGGTCTTGGGGTCTTTCGTAATTTCAAAAGTAGAAGGGGCATGAAAGGCAATGAAGACACCTATATTTTTATAGCCCAGTACCAAGGCACAGAGAGAAATAAGTGTCAGCCTGAATTTTAGCATCACCAACCATCCCACTAAAAAACAGATCACCACCAGCAGAAAAAAAGGAAAGGCCAGGCCCAAAAGCGACACCCACCACCACTGTTGTGGATGCAACAGAGGGGTCAGGCAAGACAATAAGAATAGTACTACCGCCAAAAAGTTGGCAGAGATCACAAATTTTTTCGTGAATATGCGTAGTCGGCTTTTGATCATGGGATTCGTACCAGACTGTCAGCAGAAGCCAGACTAGTCAATATGGCCGACTTGACCTTTTTTACCTTTTCCAGCTCATCCTGTAAATACTGCATCCGCAGTGTTAAATTATCTTTTAGAGAATCCGTGTTGAATTCGACCATCCACTTATCCATGGCAAAATCGGCGTAGTTGAGCTCACTGATCAATTGCTCCAGCTGCCGACGATAGGCATTGTCTGTGTTCTTTGCCTTTAGCGACACGGAGTCCAGCCGTTGCTGAGCCATTTGTTGGGCCCGACGAACCTTTCCGATTTTTGGCATCACCTCGTCGTGCACCTCCATAACCAAGTGATAAAGACTATCCTCCGGGGTTTGGGGGGCAGAGACCGATGAACTCGACCCATGTCCGCTATGCGTAGTGCTGTCTTGACAAGAAGAAAAAACCAGGCCGACTATCAAAACAAAAGGAATGAAGCGATTCGAATGCATAAAAATATTTTAGTAGAAACAAAGATACCCAAATGCAAAAGACAAGCATGCTTGGACTAATTTTGAGGTACTTTAGCAAGACCCCCTCCCTATGATCCAACTTCAAAATTATGTAGCCGGACAATGGCTGCAAGGCCAGGGCAACGAACAACCCCTGTACGATGCCGTTACAGGCGACTGTCTCGGTTCCACCAGCACGCAGGGTATTCCCTTTAAAGAAATGATCGCCTTTGCCCGGCAAAAGGGGAATCCTGCACTGAGGGCGCTTAGCTTTCACGAACGGGGTAATCGTCTCAAAGCCCTTGCCTTTCATTTACAAAAGCACCTTCCCGCTTTTTACGCCCTTAGCTATCGTAGCGGAGCCACCAAAGCCGATAGTTGGGTCGATATCGAAGGAGGTATAGGCAATCTCTTTTCAAACGCATCACTGCGCCGAAAATTTCCCAACGAAAGTTTTTGTATCGATGGGGAGAGCCATAATCTCAGCAAAGGAAATAGTTTTATGGGCACCCATATACTGGTACCCAAAGAGGGGGTGGCCATTCATATTAATGCCTTTAATTTCCCTGTATGGGGTATGCTCGAAAAGATCGCTGTAAACCTCTTGGCCGGCGTACCGGCAATCGTCAAACCCGCTACGGTCACCTCTTATTTGACAGAAGCAGTCTTTCGTGAGATCATCAATAGCAAGTTGTTTCCTGAAGGTTCATTGCAACTCATATGTGGTAGCAGTGGCGATCTTCTTCACTGGGTCGATAGTCAAGATGTGGTCACCTTTACCGGCAGTGCAGCCACGGGAGCCCTGCTCAAAAAAATACCGGCCATTCTCGATAATAATGTGCCCTTTAATATGGAGGCCGATAGTCTTAACTGCATCGTATTGGGCGATCAAGTGCAACCCGAAGACCCGGAGTGGGAACTCTTTGTCAAAGAGGTGAGAAAAGAAATGACATTAAAGGCCGGGCAACGCTGTACGGGTGTGCGCAGAATATTTGTACCCGAGCGCTATCTCGATGCCATGGCCAATTCCTTACAAAAAGCATTGGCGCAAACGGTGATCGGATCGCCCTACAACGAAAAAGTAAGAATGGGATCACTGGCGGGTCAATCACAGCGAAAAGAAGTAATAGCCCAGGTACAGAAGCTACTCGCCTCTTCGCAACTGATCTATGGATCATTGGATAGCGTAAGCGTAGTAGATGCCGATGCACAAAAAGGAGCCTTTCTCTCTCCCCTGCTACTGCTGAACGAAAATCCATTCTCTACCGAGGCCCCCCACGAGATCGAAGCATTTGGCCCAGTTAGTACGCTAATGCCTTACCAAGGTATTGACGAGGCCATCGTCTTAAGTAAAAAAGGGAAAGGCAGTCTGGTCACCACCATCGTAACCAATGATACCAATGAGGCCCGTCGCTACGTGATCGGTGCGGCTTCGCATCATGGTCGCATTCTCGTCCTTAATCGTAGCTGCGCCAAAGAAAGTACCGGACATGGTTCTCCACTGCCCCTATTGGTACATGGTGGACCCGGGCGCGCGGGCGGAGGCGAAGAAATGGGAGGCATTCGAGGGGTAAAGCATTATTTACAGCGTACTGCCTTACAAGGATCTCCCAGTATGATCACGGCCATTACATCAGTTTATCAGCCCTTTGCCGAAGGAAAGGATCCTGGTAAACATCCCTTTAAAAAATATTTTGAGGAACTGCAGATCGGCGATCAGTTGCTGACGGAAAAAAGATTGATCACATCGGAAGATATTGACCGGTTTGCGGATTTGAGTGGCGACCACTTTTATGCGCATCAGAAAGAGACCGATTTTGACGGCACCATGTTCGAAAAACAAGTAGCACACGGCTACCTGATCATGAGTTTGGCCGCCGGACTCTTTGTGGACAGCTACGAGAAAAATCCGGTCTTACTTAACTATGGGATCGATGAACTGCGTTTTACCAAACCGGTCTATCCCGGCAACACGATCCAGGTTCGTTTTACCTGCAAAGAGAAACTTCTTCAAGACAAACGTATTACCGATAACCCGGCCGATCAAAAAAGAGGAGATGATATTGAAAAAGGGATCGTCAAATGGCTGGTAGAGATCTTGGACGAAACGAATGAGATCGCCGGTATTGCTACTATCTTGACTATGGTCGCTAAACAACCTCGATAATATCCAACTATGGCTACTGATACAGCATATGTAAATACAAGCCGAAAAGGCGCTTTAGAAGTAATTGAATTTTATCACCCGCAAAGTAACTCCTTACCAAGAACCTTACTGACGCAACTGGCTTCCGCCATTACCGCAGCAGGAGAAGACCCCGCTGTAAAACTGATTCTGTTGCGCAGTGCTGGCGAAAAAGTATTTTGTGCCGGAGCTTCGTTCGACGAGTTAGCCTCCATTAAAACAGCAGCCGAAGGGCTTCGTTTCTTCAGTGGATTTGCCGATGTGATCAATGCCATTCGCACTTGTCCGCTGCTGGTTATCGGCCGTATTCAGGGTAAATGCGTGGGAGGAGGTGTGGGACTGGCAGCCGCCGTAGATTATGCATTGGCCACCGACAGTGCACAGGTCAAACTCAGTGAGTTGGCCGTAGGGATCGGACCCTTTGTGGTG
>JBIIHS010000140.1:0-4481 GCA_044235515.1 Chitinophagaceae bacterium
CTGACCTATAGTATTAGTTTTTCTTACCCAACGGAGCGGCGATGCCGATGGAGTGCTGAAAATGATAATTGGCGGTTTCAGTCGTTACAGGCACGCGATAAGTTGAACTTACCACCACACTGGCGTCTCCCAAAACGTTTAGCTTAAGTCCCAATCCGGCCGGAATAAAGGCGCCATAGTGAACGTCAAATTTATGTGCGCCCACCCCCAGCACCAAATAGGGCTGTACATAATAATCGGAGGTAGTCATCATGGCATTGATCGTGGCACTAAACTCCAGAAGGGTACCATTCTTGGTAATGTTACGACCGGGCATAGGATAGCGAAGACCCGATACACCTAACGCGGCGGAGAACGACATGCGGTCCCGCATCTGCTTAGAATAATTAATGGCAAAGCCAGAATTCATCTCTGCCATACGGGCAAAGGTCTTATCGTTTATTACCTGGTTGAGCGAAGTGGAGCGAATGCGTTGGGCAGAGGCAAAATCATTCATAAAAAAGCTAAAACCAATGGATTTAGCCAATGAATTGCTGCTCTGAGCCTGTACGGCCGGTACCAGCAGACATCCAGCTACGATCAGGAGAAGGAACTTCTTCATAGAGAGATAGTTTGGGTTTATACTAAGCAAAAATAACGGGTAAGTTCAATATCGTAAAATAAAAAATCCAAGGGGGTATCCGGCCCATCCGGCCGTTAACAAAAGAAAAGAAGGTCTTATCTTTCAAATTATGGATAAGGAAGTGGATATGGATCGTTCCGTTTATCGTTTAAGCATCCTCATAGAAGTCGTTTTCGGAGGGTTGCGGACAAGATTTTTTTGGTGGGGGCTACTACTTGCAGGGTGTATACTGCCCAATTGCCTGCCAGGGCAACCTCTCTACACCAAACCGCCGGTTATTGAAAAAATGCAGGCCTACAGAGAACTTATTCGTACCGATCCCGATCAACAGTTGATAGAACTCCGTTTACTGATCCCTTCCATTGTGTATGACTTGCGCTATGCCACAGCCAATAACTTTACCGGACAAGCCCTCTACCCTGTCTCGCTCTCAGCTTGCTATTTAAGAAGACCGGCCGCATTGGCATTGGCAAGAGTGGCTGCTTCTTTGCAACAACGTGGCCTGGGACTAAAGATCTTCGACGCTTATCGTCCCTATCATGTTACCGAACGATTCTGGCAATTGATCGGAGATGACCGATATGTGGCACATCCGGCAAAAGGAAGTGGACACAATAGAGGAATTGCCGTAGACCTGAGCCTTATTGATCTGCGAACGGGTAAAGAAATAGACATGGGTACGGACTTCGATAATTTTACTGACAGCGCTCATCATACTTTTACCAAGCTTGATGAACCCGTTTTAAAAAATAGAGACCTCCTGCGTAAAGAGATGATCCAAGCAGGTTTTGTGCCGCTCGAAACGGAATGGTGGCACTATGCCCTACCCAATGGGGCTGGTTATCCGCTACTGAATATCTCCTTTAAAAAATTGAAATAAGTCCTTCTATCGAAGAACCCGGCTGAGCTTTTGGTCACGCAACATCAGATCGGCTAAAACGATCGCTGTCACCGCCTCGATCACCACTGGTACACGAAGGGCTATACAAAGATCATGTCGACCCTGGATGGTAAAGGACTCTTGCAGGCCGCTTTCAGTGTTGAGACTACGCTGCTCCTTAGGAGTAGAAGAGGTGGGCTTTACGGCCACTCTGAAAACCAATTCATTTCCGTTGGTGAGTCCACCAACCACTCCCCCTGCATGATTGGTACGGGTGATACCTTGGGTATCTTCAATAGCATCGTTATGCTGACTACCAAATAGTTTTGCCGCAGCAAAACCAGTTCCAAATTCAATACCTCTAATGGCCGGTACGGCAAAGACCGCATGAGCCAATAACGATTCGGCGGAATCAAAAAAAGGCTCTCCGAGCCCAATGGGTAATCCGTTTACACGACACTCTACGACCCCCCCCACACTATCGTGATTAGCAAGGGCGCGCTCGATCCCTTTTTCAATATCGGCTTCGCCACCCACTTCGGTAAGCGTTGCATTTATTGCAATGGAGCCCAGCAATTTCTTGGCCACCACACCGGCTGCTACCAATGGCAAGGTGAGTCTTCCACTAAAATGACCACTGCCCCGATAATCTTCGAACCCCCCAAATTTTTGAGTAGCCACAAAATCAGCATGCCCCGGGCGGGGAATAGCTCTTTGCTTTTCGTAATCGCTGCTACGTATATTTTTATTTTCAAAACAGATCAGTAAGGGTGCTCCTGTCGTTTTGCCCTGAAACAACCCACTCTTGAAAAGCGGAAGATCTTCTTCTGCCCGTGGAGTAGTACCGGCTCGTTGTCCTCCTTTTCGACGCTCAATATCTTCCATGAGGTCTTGGGGACCCAGAGAAAGACCTGCCGGACAACCATCGATCAAAATACCCACCGACTCGCCATGCGATTCACCAAAGATCTTAACGCTAAAAAGGGTTCCGAAAGAATTCAATGTACGATCAATTTAAGTCCGGTAAAGATAAGGATGCTCCCAGCATCGACAGATCGGCAAAGAAATCGGGATACGATTTTTTTATGGCCTCCGCTCCTGCAATTTCGGTAGCGCCCGCTGCTCGAAGGCCCGCTACAGCAAGCGCCATGGCAATGCGGTGATCGCCGCAAGCAGAAACAAGTGCACCAGTCAAAGTACCTTTCCCATGTACGATCAAACGATCTTCTTCTTGATCGATCATCAAGCCCAACTTGGCGAATTCATTTTTCAATGTATAGGCGCGATCACTTTCTTTATGCGCCAAACGATGAGCACCCGATATGAATGTATCGCCATGGGCACAAGCCGCCAAGGCCACCAGGGGCGGGAATAGATCGGGACAATCCGTAGCATCGAACTGAAAGGGTTTTATGGCAGCAGGATGCACGACAATACCTTTCGTATCCATAGCATACCCCACTCCCGCTGCATCGAGCGCATGTAGTATGGCACGATCCGCTTGAAAGGAATTCATATCTAACCCTTGCAGACGAATAGGCCCCACCAAGGCACCGGCAACTAAAAAAAACGATGCGCTACTCCAATCGGACTCGACCGAAAACGAGAACGGATCCCCTATAGTCAATACTTGTTGATCAGCGCTAGTCGGACCCGAAAAATAAAATTGTTGATACGCCTTGTTCTCAGGACAAGGCAAACCAAATGCGCGCATAACCGAGAGCGTAAGATCAATATAGGGCTTACTGACCAACCCCTCTACCTCAATAACCACCTGCTTGGCCGCAGCCGCTGAAAAGGCAAAGAGCAATCCCGTCAAAAACTGAGAACTAAGCTTACCATCGATACGAATATCGTGGGGAGCAAGAGGACCTTGTACCTGTATCGGCAATCTTCCACCGGTCGTACGGACCTTTACCCCCAATGGAGGTAAGACCTGATCAAAAAAACCCATGGGACGATCGCGTAAACTGCCATGACCGTCCAAGGTAACTGGCTCCGATAAACAAGCAGCAATAGGCGTAAACATGCGCATACCCAACCCCGATTCACCGCAATGTACCAGAAGGGGCTCCTTAGCAACTAAGCCATTGCTCTTGATCAGATAATGATCATCTAGCCTTTGCACGGTGGCTCCCATTGCTTTGATCACCTCAATAGCCGCTTCATCATCTGCCGAGTGACCGGGATGGTAAAGTCGAGTTTCCCCCTTTCTGATCAATGCGGCGGCGCAGGCACGCTGCATCACACTTTTAGAGGCAGGAACAAGAAGGGTGCCCTCGAGTCGAGACGGATGTACAATAACCTTCACTATTGCTTAGCTAAATTTTTTTGGATTTGATCGAGGTTAAGGGGATAGATGACGGGCTTTCCGATCTTTTGTAATAGAACATAGCTAATTTTTCCAGCGAACTTTTTTTTATCCATTGCCAAGACCTTGATCGTCTTTTTCAAATCATAGAGAGCCCGGGTAGGCAACCCATAGCGCGCTAGCAAAGTTTCGAGCCGATCCAATGCTGAGAATTTCAAATAATAAGACGATAACGCGGCGGCAGACATCATTCCCAGTGAGATGGCTTGCCCATGAGAAAGCTGGTATTGATTCTCGAGCGCATGACCCAGGGTATGACCAAAATTGAGCCATTTTCGATTGCCTTGTTCAGTTTCGTCTTGCTGAACGACTCGAATTTTTAGTAGTGCATTTCGCTTGATCAGCGCTCGCAAGGCAGAGGGGCTTTGCTGGAAATAAGAAAGTTCTTTCTTTTCGAGAGCGGCAAAAAGTGGGGCATCTAAAATAGCCGCATGCTTTATGATCTCGGCAAACCCATTTTGCCACTCGGCCAACGGCAAGGTCGACAATAGCGAAGTATCATAGAGCAGAAATGAAGGTTGCCGAATTGTGCCCACCAGATTCTTGAAAACACCAACATCCACCCCATTTTTACCACCGATCGATGCATCGACCATGGCCAATAGCGT
>JBIIHS010000141.1:0-4465 GCA_044235515.1 Chitinophagaceae bacterium
ATGCTGCTCGGCATAGGGCAGATCCAAGACCAACTCTGTTGTATCGGAAGAGGGCAACTCGTACATGGCATCGGTCAAAATGCTCTCACAGATACTGCGCAGTCCACGCGCGCCCAGTTTATACTCCAGGGCCTTGGCGACCATAAAGTCGAGTACATCATCTTGAATGGTCAGGGTTATTCCCTCCATTTCAAAAAGACGGGTATATTGTTTGATTAGCGCGTTGCGTGGCGTGGTCAAGATGGCGCGTAGCGTTGGGGCATCGAGCGGATCGAGATGGGTAACGACCGGTAATCGACCTAATAACTCAGGGATCAAACCAAAGGACTTAAGGTCCGTGGCATTTACATAACTCAACAGGTTGCGAGTACGACGATCTTGCTCTTCCTTATCGACATTAAAGCCAATGGTATTGGTATGCACGCGACGGGCAATGACACGATCGATGCCGTCGAAAGCGCCGCCGCAGATAAATAGAATATTCTGCGTATTGATCTTAATAAGTTTTTGTTCAGGATGCTTTCTGCCGCCTTGTGGTGGGACCAAGACGTCGGTTCCCTCAAGCAGTTTAAGCATACCTTGTTGCACCCCTTCTCCACTTACATCGCGGGTAATAGAGGGATTATCGCTCTTGCGGGCGATCTTGTCGATCTCATCGATATACACAATACCGCGCTCGGCAGCAGTCACATCATAATTGCAGACTTGCAGCAAGCGACTTAAGATGCTTTCTACATCTTCTCCTACATAGCCCGCCTCGGTAAAGACCGTTGCATCCACAATGGCAAAGGGCACATTGAGCATACGGGCGATACTTTTGGCCAGCAAGGTTTTTCCGGTACCTGTTTCACCCACCATGATGATATTGCTTTTCTCAATTTCAATATCGGTTTGGTTGGGTAGTTCCGTGCTGCGTTGTTGAAGTCTTTTGTAGTGATTGTATACCGCCACGGAAAGCACTTTCTTGGCCTCGTCCTGTCCGATCACATACTCATCCAAAAAGCGTTTGATCTCGGTTGGCTTTTTGACCGAGAGTTTGAAGTTGTTTTTATTCTTGTCTTCCTTAACGGTCAGCTCCTGGTCAATGATCTCGCGGGCGTGTTCGACACAGTTTTCGCAGATATGACCATCTTGCCCGGCAATCAGGATCTTGACTTCGTCGCGGCTGCGACCACAAAAAGAGCAGTGAAGCGTATTCTTAGCCATTCTGTAAAATTAAAAAAACCGCTCCGAAAGGAACGGTTAATATTTTAACCAATTGAATATCAATTATTTAATTAGATTTTCCACCGTCTTTTCCTAGCCCATTTTCCAGACCGCTACTGCCCGTTTACGTGGTTATAGCTTGTTCAATAGTTTATCGGCAATGCCATATTCTATGGCCTGTTTGGCATCCATCCAGTAGTCGCGGTCAAAATCTTTCATGATCTGTTCAACGGTCTTTCCGCAGTTCTTGGCCAAGATGCCGGCACCGATCTCTTTGACGCGTCGGGTCTGCTCGGCCTGGATCTCCAGATCGGTACTAACGCCACGTATGAATCCCCCTAAAGAAGGTTGATGGATCATGACTTCGCCATGCGGAAAAATATACCGCTTGCCCTTGGCACCTCCACTGAGTAAAATGCTTCCCATCGAGGCCGCCAGCCCCATACAAATGGTACTTACGGGACTGCTGATCATCTGCATGGTGTCGTACATCACCATCCCGCTGGTGACCACCCCGCCGGGGCTGTTGATATAGAATTTAATTTCTTGTCCTGGTTTATCGGCCTCCAATAGTAGCAGTTTGCTGACCACATCCTTCGCCGATTTGTCATCGACTACGCCCCATAGGTACACAGCTCTTTTTTCAAAGAAATAGCGTTCTAGTTTTTTACTAAACATCCCCAGGTCCGATTTAGGCTGTTCTTCTTTTTCTTCTTCCTCCTCCATTTTCCAATTGGGTCTATCGGTAAAAAGGTGATGATTAAATGAGTGACGATTCATATACGTAGTTTAATCTTTCTTTTGTTTGCGGGGATTGGTGATAAGCACTTCGTCGACCAAACCATACTCTTTGGCTTCGGCAGCGGTCATCCAGTTGTCGCGATCGAAATCTTGTTCGATCTGCTCGATGGATTTACCGGTGTGGGTTTGTACGACTTCGTAGAGTTCTTTTTTTAGCTTACGGATCTCTTTGACGGTGATCTCAATATCACTGGCTTGTCCGCCAATGGCCCCGCTGGGTTGATGCATCATAATACGCGAATGACGTAGAGCGGCTCGCTTTCCCTTGGTACCCGCACCTAATAATACACAAGCCATGGAAGCCGCTACGCCAATACAAATGGTAGCGATATCGGGACTCACGTACTGCATGGTATCATAAACACCCAAACCGGCATACACACTGCCGCCCGGACTATTGATGTACATGTTGATATCGCGAGTGCGGTCAGAAGAATCCAGGAATAGTAATTGCGCCGTGACAATGTTGGCGATCTCATCGTTGATAGGATAGCCTAGGAATATGATACGATCCATCATTAACCGACTGTATACATCCATGACCGCCACATTGAGCGAACGTTCTTCAATAATGTTCGGCGTCATGGCCGTGATCAGGTGATTTCCGTATTGATGCAAAGTATTGCTGGAGATACCGCGGTGTTTGATGGCAAATTTTTCGAATTCCGATTGAGTACTCATACGCGCTTTTTCTATTTAGACTAATAGTAACAAATATCCGTCCAAAGGGCGGGTCGGCAAAATTAAGTCAGGATGACAGTTATTTCTATGACAAGAAGCGTAACCTGATATTAATGGTGGTCATGCTGATGGCTCTCCACCATGGAAGTGAAGGCCTCGGCCGTAATGGCTTTGTCAGTCGGGCTTAGTTTGGAGGCGGCCCATTCGAATAATTTCTGGGTTTGCAGACGATGAAAGGCATCCTCAACGTATTTACGGTCCTTCATCATTCTTTCGACATAGTCGTTGATCCAGGGTTGCTCCTCGGATAATGAGGCTCCCCCCATATAGCTGAACAATTGCTGCTTAGCAAACTGGCGAAGCTCTTGGGGATCGACCTGAATACCATTGTCGGCCACGATCTTTTCTGAAATAAGGGTCCACTTTAGCTGGTTCGCAAATTTGGGATACTCCTCCTCGGCCTGCTCAGCTGTTTTAGGATTTTCCCCCTGAGTTTGGAGCCATTTTTTCAAGAAAGGTTCTGGTAATGTGATCGGGGTATGGTCAATCAGTTGATGATACACCTGATCGTGGATCTGGTTTGTGGCCTGCGTATTCCAATGGGCCTGAATCTCTTCTTTGATCTTTTCGCGGAACTGCTCGACGGTCTTGACCTCTTTTCCAGGATAGAGTTGTTCAAAGAACTCTTCGTTAAGCTCTTTTTTCTCGAGCAAGCCGATCTTGGTAATGGAGATGCTAAACAGCTTGGAATCGGCCTGGCTGTCTGTTTTGTCAAATCCCAGATCGCCTCGCAACCACTCGCGTTCTTTTTCGTCGAAGGCCTCTCCCAGACTCAGTGTAAGTGCGTCACCCGTTTTCTTGCCCATCCACTTGGCGCGGACTCCCTCCTTAAAATATTTTACTAACAAGGAATTGTCCTTGGTGGCGCCTCCTTCAATATGATCGCCACTGGCATTGACCTCGGCGAATTGCACATTGAGAACGTTCTCTTCGCTGTCCACGACCTCTTGGTCTTTCATATTGCCGTAACGATTCTGCAAACGGGTGAGTTCGTTATCGATCATCTCATCGGTTACCGTTACCACATAGCGGGTGACCGCCGTTTTGGCCAGATCGGGCAATGCTATGGCGGGTTTGCAACCGATCTCGAAATGAAAAGTATAGTCCAGTGGATTGTTACAGTCGAGCTGGTTAAAATCGGCCTCTAGAGGAAGGGGTTGGGCAAAGATCTCGACTTTTTCTTGCTGAAGCCAGCCGATCAGTTCGCGATCGATGGTCTTGAGAACCTCATCAGTGAATAAAGATGGGCCAACCATTTTTTTGATCAGTCCGGTGGGTACCATTCCTTTCCGAAAGCCCGGAATATTAGCTTTGCGACCATAATCCTTAACGGATTTTTCAAAATTGGGCAGATAGTCTTTTTTGTCGAGTGTAATGCTCAAGCGGTCGTGCAGGGGGCCAATAGAGGAGCGGGTAACGGTTGCCATAATTCAATTTAAATAAACTGCTAAGTCCGGATGGAGGGACTCGAACCCCCACACCTTGCGGCATCAGATCCTAAGTCTGACGTGTCTACCAATTTCACCACATCCGGAGAAACTTACTTGCCAAAGGGCTGCAAATGTAGCTTTTTTCAGTCGTTTTGGGCTCGAAAGCACTAAAAAAACCATAGATTTGAAATAACCAAGACTTTTTAAACTGCCGTCGATGAGAAAAAAACTTATCGGTCTACTGTTTTTGACCGCCCCCTTATGTGTTTTCTCCCAGAACCCTGCCA
>JBIIHS010000142.1:0-4441 GCA_044235515.1 Chitinophagaceae bacterium
TACCATTTCGATCGGTGACGTAAAGCCTGTGCGGGTAAATCTATAATGCATCACAAACAAAGGAAATGCCCCCAGCAGGGGGCATTGATTCTGATGTGCGGAGAGGGAGGGATTCGAACCCTCGGTACAGATTTAAGTCCGTACAACGGTTTAGCAAACCGGCCCTTTCGGCCACTCAGGCACCTCTCCGTTCCCACCCGTCGACGTTTGACGGCGGACGGCAAAAATAAATAGAAATTACATGGCTGCCAACTGCACTTTCTGCTGCAGTTCTAAGACATTCTCGCGGAAGATCCCGTCTGTATCCATCAGGTCCTTGACGGTCTGGCAAGAGTGGATCACGGTAGTATGATCACGCCCCCCGAAATGATCTCCGATCGTCTTTAAGGAGTTCTTGGTAAAGGCCTTGGCCAGATACATGGTAATTTGACGAGCCTGCACGATCTCTCTCTTACGGGTCTTTTGCAATAGTTTGTCGTAAGGCACATCGAAATATTCACAGACCATTTTTTGGATCGTATCAATAGTGATCTCCTTACTCGATGATTTTACAAAATTGCGAAGCACTTTTTTGGCCAGGTCCAGATCGATCTCCTTTCGGTTCAGCGACGACTGTGCCAATAAGGAGATCAGCGCTCCTTCGAGCTCCCGCACATTATTATTGATATTGTAGGCAATATATTTAACGACCTCCTTGGGCATGTCCAACCCATCGTTCTTCATTTTCTTTTCCAAGATCTCAATACGCGTCTCGTAATCGGGTACTTGCAGATCGGCACTAAGCCCCCAGCGGAAACGACTGAGCAAACGCTCTTGCACCCCTTCGAGATCCTTGGGCGACTTATCGGAAGTAAGCACCAATTGTTTTTGAGACTGATGCAAATGATTGAAGATGGCAAAGAAGGCGTCTTGCGATTTTTCGGCTTTGGCAAAAAACTGAACATCATCCAAGATCAATACATCGATCAACTGGTAAAAATGGATAAAGTCGTTGATGGCATTATTTCGACTATGGTCCATGAACTGGTTGATGAACTTCTCTGAGCTCACGTACAAGACCACCTTATTGGGATGCACACGCTTTACTTCGTTACCGATGGCCTGCGCCAGATGGGTTTTGCCCAAACCGGTCCCCCCGTAAATGACCAGGGGATTAAACGAGTTGGCGCCAGGCTTTTCGGCCACGGTCTTTCCGGCACGACGCGCTACCCGATTACAATCGCCCTCTATAAATGAATCGAAAGTATAAATAGGGTTGAGCTGCGGGTCGATCTGCATTTTCTTGAGACCCGGTATTACAAAAGGATTTTTAACGGGATTATTGATCACCAGTGGAAAATCCATTTCATTGTTCGAAAAAGACTTGTACCCCTGCCCGCTTACATCCATGGTTACCGGCTTACTGCGACTGTTACCACTATCGACCATGATCCGGTATTCCAGTCGGGCTTCTTTGCCCAGCTCTCTTTTAAGCGTCTTGGCCAGCAGATTTACATAATGCTCCTCAAGGTATTCGAAGAAGAATTGACTGGGAACCTGTATCACTAACACATTTGCCTTGAGCGAAACGGGCGTGATGGGTTCGAACCAGGTTTTATAATGTTGCCATTCTACTATATCCTTGATGATCTTTAAACAATTGCTCCAGACTTTTTCCGCGTTCTTATCCATCGCTTGCAATACAGTTTATCGTGTTTTAACGGTAGTTAGTAACAGGTCCGCACCGTTTTTATCCACTTGTTCACATTTGTCAATAAAAAAACTTGCGCGGGAAGGCGAATATCACTAATCCACTTCAAACAAAAAAAATTTAAACCACCGATTTTGAGGAAATAAAAATTTTTTCTGCTTTTAAAATTTTTTGGCTCGAAAATTTGGAAAATTCAAAATCAATCCTACCTAAAATAATTCCTCCAAAACCAACCTGGTTTACCATCACATCGCGGCCCTTTTTATTGGTATAAACAAGGGGCTTATCCAAGAACGTATGGGTATGCCCCCCAATGATCAGGTCAATTTCCTCTGACTGCTTGGCTAAATCCTCATCGCTCACCTTACGCTCTGTGGGATAACGGTTTCCGAGGTGAGAAAGACAGATTATAAGGTCACAATGTTCCTTTTTACGGAGTGTATAGGCCACTTTATTAGCCTCGGCAATAGGGTCTAGGTAGACCGTAGAACCGAACAGTTGATCGGGAATCAAGCCCTTGCCCTCAATACCCACGCCGAGCACCCCAATGGTCAGTGGGCCTCGTTTAAAAACCTGATAAGGCTTTACATTCCCCTCTAAAGGGGTGCCGCTTACGTTGTAGTTGCAGACCAGCATCGGAAAGCGGGCATGCCGTCGCAATTGCGTGGCCAGGTTCTCCATGCCCGCATCAAAGTCATGATTACCAATAGTGGTAGCATCATAGCCCATATAAGACATGGCCCTGATCTCGGGTTCCCCTTTATAAAAATTAAAATAGGGGGTCCCTTGAAAAATATCCCCTGCATCTAACAAGAGCACAAGGGGCTCCTGCTCTCTAATTTGTTTAATGATTTGAGCTCTTTTTGCAACACCTCCTAAACCTTGATTGCGACTACCATCCATCGGAAAGGGATCAAGCCGGCTATGGGTATCGTTGGTATGCAACACAACCAGCCGATAACTAGATGCCGCATTGCGGGCCTCTGCCCATAGCGGGGCGGTTAGCAGCCCCCCGGCAACAAGTGCCGATTGTCTTATAAAAAGCTTCCTACTGAGCATGGGTAACTCTTTTTTCCAATTGGGCCCCCACAAAGCCCTGCTGGCGGGTTTGCAAGGCAGCATAATCAATAAGGGCCTTACGGGCCAGGTAACCGGTCGACAATTGGGGTAATGATTTTAGCATCTCGGCATTGTCGCCACCAGAAGCCACAAAATCGGAGTTGAGGATCCAGTACTGCGCAGCAAGTTGCAAGGGCCGATCTTTAATAAATATGTCAACGGCCTTTTTGTTGCGAATTGAAAACCGAATTCCGGCCACGGGCCAACCCCCGCGGGCGGCCACCAGATCTAAAAAGGATTGCAACTGCGTACCACTAAGTTGTTGTAATACCAGCACATTATCAAAAGGCATCAGCTCAAAGAGCTTTCCTAATGTTAGCGGGCCGGCTGGCAACTGCTGCAATCGAATGCCTCCAAAATTCACAAAGGCGGCATCAATGGGCTTATCAAATTGCTGGGCCCCCATGGTCAAGTAAGCATCTGCCATAAAGTTTCCCAATGTTCCCTCCGGCTGTTCCTTTTCGAGCGTCTGCCGAACGGTGCCCACGATGGTATTCATACTCTTTTCCACACTATCGCCATAGGGCCTTATAATACGATACAATGAGGAATCAATAGAAAGTTCTCTTGTGATACGCTGGCTGCTATATTCCGCTTTTGAAGGTACATAGAGGGTTCGACAAGAAGCTAATGCGACCAACAATACCAGTATTGCAGGGCGAATCAAGCGGAGATGGATAATAAAAGATCGTGTCATAAAGCAGGCAGGGGAAGTTATCCATTTTTAATGGGTAAAACCGCATCTTTGCTAAAGTTTTTCAGGATCAATACCTGACAGCATGCAAAAAAAAATAACGCTTCGGCTTTTGCCCTCTGAGGCAGCCGATCAAAATATCCTTACTGCCCTGATCGCCTCGGCGGCGGCCGTTAGTCCCGAGCAGGTAACCGGGTTCTACCTGACCAAACAATCTATCGATGCCAGGGGCAAGCAGCCTTGGGTCAATCTGAGCATTGAGGCCTTCATAAACGAGCCTTTTCTACGCCGGCCGCTAAGCCCTATTCGCTATAATACACTGGCAGCATCGGCTCCTCGTGTGGTGATCATCGGGGCCGGACCAGCCGGGCTCTTTGCGGCACTTCGACTGATCGAATGCGGGATCAAACCCATTGTGTTGGAAAGAGGAAAAGAGGTCAGGGCCCGAAGACGCGATCTGGCGCAATTAAATAAAGCCGGGCTGGTCAACGAAGACAGCAATTATTGTTTTGGTGAAGGTGGAGCGGGCACCTATAGCGACGGCAAATTGTATACCCGTAGTAACAAACGGGGCGACATAGACCGCATCTTGCAACTCTTTGTACAATTTGGGGCCGATGAATCGATACTCTACAAATCGCATCCGCATATTGGCACCAACAAACTCCCTGGGATCATAACTGCTATGCGCACCCAGATTGAACAATGCGGTGGCGAGATCTTGTTTGGACAACGAGTCAGCGATCTTATTATTAAAGATGAGCAACTACGAGCCGTTAAGACCGAAAAGGGTGATGTATTCGAAGGCTCCGCTTTTTTACTGGCCACCGGACATTCGGCCCGCGATATATTTTATTTAATGAACAGCCACGGGCTCTTGATCGAGGCCAAGCCATTTGCCCTCGGTGTGCGTGTGGAACATCCGCAACAACTGATTG
>JBIIHS010000143.1:0-4437 GCA_044235515.1 Chitinophagaceae bacterium
CCAGGCACCAATCGTAGTACCCATTAACAATAGACCGAACAATATTTTTTTCATAAAACAGATTTTTTAGTAAAGGATAAAGGTACAAAATTGAAATGGGAGCAGCAAAGCTGCTGTATTACCCTAGACAAAACAAACGATCTTAGTGTACGACCCCGATCACAATAAACCCAAAGCAGGGTGTTTAATCGAGCTTGGGCTTTTTGAGCTGGAACATCCGGGACAGGTTAAATCCAAAGCGAACTTGGCCCTGCCCCCATTGCCCCGTTGTTTCGGTAATAAAGGCCCTTTCGTTCATACCGTTGGCATTAGAAACATGTAACTGAAAGACGTGGCCTCCCGTCTCAATATCAAGCCCGAAGGAAAGCGGATGGAAATAGCCCTCTGGCAGTCCGTCCACTACATAGGTATAATCCCAGGTCAGCGCCATACGCTTGGAGAGCTTGAGGCGACCTCCAAATCCGAGCCCCAAAATATCGTTCTTATCAGTGGCTAATTGAACAAGGTTTTTATGAACCAGGGTAGGCATTACCTGAATAGAAAGCGCCTCGCTGAACTTTCTGCCGATAATAAGCTGATTATAGTAGGCCAAACGTGAGGTAAAATAATTCTGTCTAGTCGGATCGGCCCAAGGAAGTCCATCTACCGTAATACCTGAGACCAGGGCCACGGTTACAGGAGAAGAACCCGGCCCCGTAGACTGACAGATGGGAGCATATTTAACAAAGGCATCTACCTCTTTTTTAAAAGTGCTTCGCCCAACGCCGGCCATTAAGTTATGTAAAAGCCCAAAGTCAAAGCTCATGCGCATACTGGCCTGATCGAGACCGAAGAAATTCTTATAGCCCTGGTCGAGCGAACCAAAACGATGTAATATCCGAAAGTCCATGGTGCCCGGATTGATGAACTCCATGGAATGACTGTTGATAACACGCGAAGACTTAAAGGCATATTTGACCCGTTGCTTAGTGGGCTTATCTTCTCCCACCAACGAAAGCAGGTCATCTTGTGCAAACATCTTCAGTGGACCTAACATGGTCACACAGAGCAATAAACCGATGTAGATCTTAACTCGTTTGATCATGTGCATTAGCTTTTAAGGGGCTCCAAAGAACAAGCCACTTTTATGGTGGCGGTTTTACTAACCTTATCACTGACCAACGCAGGTACCTCAATTTTGTATTCACTCAGTACAGCACTAAAGTTGGCACTAGCGCTGATCTTACCCCCTTTTATGGCGATCTTTCCAGTGGTTTCTACCTCACGTGCTTCTCCATGCAAGGTTAACTTTCCTTTTACAGTTACAGTATAGTCACCGTCTTTACTATAGTTGACCGCAGAATTATTGGTGATCGCTCCTTTGAATTCCGCCTTAGGAAATTTACCGCTCTCCATATAATTCTCATTAAAATGCTCCTGCATCAGGGCGCGCTCGAAGGTAAAACCCTGAATGAGCAACGAAAATTGAAGCTGTCCGGTCGCTACATCGAGCACACAGGTTACGGTCTTATGAACAGCCTCGATCTTTTCAGGTGAGCTGGGAGCAGTAGCACTAAAATCGATACGGCCCGACTTGGTAAAATACTTTTGAGCAGAAGCGAGGATCGGTGATAAAGTCAGTAGTACTAAAAGAAGATAGCTGTTTTTCATATTTTATTTCATTTTTTTCATACAAGTTTATTCTTTTATCAGGGCGCAGCGAACCAGTACAATGTCAGAGCCAAGCAACTCGTCTTTGTTATACCCGCTGCAAATGCCCTGCAATACCACCTTATCTCCCTTCACCAAGAGGTTGGTATTGATCGAAAAAAGACTGTCCATGCTACAGCGAATCGTAGTGGTAGCTGATGCAGAACCGACCACTAACGTGTATCCTTCTCTTGCACCGATAGAGACGGCTTCGTCAATTTTAAGTTCGAGTAAGTTATCCTCTATTCGGATCAACTTATTTACGTAGCGGGCAGTCGCTCCTGGCTCATCCTGCTCAAAGGCTGCTACCAACTCCGCTCCCTTTACTGAAAAATCGGGAGAAGATGTGGCCGTATCGATCGGAGCACGGTTGTACTCTCGATACGCGTAAAAAGCCGCGGCCAACAGCCCAAGAACCAATACCAGTACTATGATCGTTTTAATTTTCATGTATCCCCTTTTAATTATTTAGCATGCCTGCATCGATCCATTTTTTGATAGTGGCAATGCGACAGTTACTCAATTTAGCCGATCCCTTGGGCATCGGAGAATAACCAGCCGCATGATTGATGGTGCCCATTAGTTTTCCATTTTGTGCCATAGCTTTATCAGCAGCATAGGTACCCATTAGCTGATTGCCCGAAGGAGAAGAACCTGCATGACATCCGTAACAACTTGCTTGCAATATGGGAACTACCTTTTGCGCATAAGAGACCGTACCGACCGTATCGGTACAAGGCTGATTCGAAGCAACTCCGTAGAGTGTTTCTTCGTGATCGTAATAGCAGGCACAAAGACTTAGCAGTACCGATACACTTATCAAAAAGATCGATCTTTTTATCATCGTTAGCGGTTAATTATTGAGTGAGCCGGCGGCGATCCAGCGTTGGACTTGGGTAATCTCACAGTCAGATAATTTAGTACCATTCTTGGGCATGGGGGAAAAACCGGTCTGATGGGCAATGGATCCATAAAGTTTTCCATTGAGCGCTATGGGTCGTACGGCAGCATAGGATGATAAATTGATATTACCACCTGGGCTACTGGCACTATGGCATCCTACACACTTTGTATCGAGCATAGGCTTGATGGTCCCGCTGTAGGTAAACACAGAAGCATCACAAGCACTGGTACAGGAATTGTTTTTGGCCCCCTGGTTGATCCACTTTTGGATGGTGGCGATCTGACTAGCGCTCATCGGAGCGCGGGGGGGCGGAGGCATACGATCACCTGGATCGGTATCGACAATGACTTTGTAAAGTTCACTACGTGCTGCATTGCCGGCGCTCACATAGTTCATGATCGTACTATAGCTAGTCAGTTGAACGCCATCGGCACGAGTACCCGCATCATGACAACCGCTCATGGCACAGTTAGAGGTAATTAAGGGAAGTACTTGATTGACGAAGTAGACCGAGTCTGCACTGCAGGTCGCAGAAACCGTGGGGGTATTGCCAGTCCCATTGGGATCGGTAACCTCGTGGGTACAAGCGAAAAGCAGCGCCGCCATACAAGCAGTAATAACAAAATAGTTTCGGTTGAACATGCGCTAATAATTGTTAGTTAGTTTACCCTAACGATACGCTCTACATTAACGAAACAATAGTAACTAAATTGTCCGATTCAATCAAATTATCAATTAATTGTACCTTTATTCCCCATGATTCATCCGCACGCCTATATTCATCCTAATGCCCGCCTGGCTCCCAATGTAAAAGTGGATCCCTTTTCGGTTATTCACCAAGACGTAGAGATCGGCGAAGGCACTTGGATTGGTTCGAATGTGACCGTCATGGAAGGAGCCCGTATCGGCAAGAATTGTCGAATCTTTCCAGGCGCAGTTATCTCGGCCGTACCGCAAGACTTGAAATTTAGTGGGGAGTATTCTACCGTTCATATTGGAGACGGCACGACCATTCGGGAATTCGTGACCATTAACAGAGGCACGCGCGACCGTGAAAAGACCGTGATCGGGAATAATTGCCTGATCATGGCCTACTGCCACTTTGCGCACGATTGTCTGGTCGGGGATCATGTGATCACCAGCAATAACACCCAAGTAGCCGGGCATGTCACGATCGGAGACTGGTGCATCTTAGGTGGTATGTGTGCCGTTCACCAGTTTGTTAAGATCGGTGCACATTCTTTTGTAAGTGGGGGATCACTGGTCAGTAAGGACATTCCTCCTTATATCAAAGCCGGACGCAATCCACTTAGCTATGCAGGTGTCAACTCCGTGGGATTAAAGAGAAGAGGCTTTAGTATCGATCGGATCAACCATATTTTAGATATCTACCGTACTGTATACAATAAGGGCTTGAACACTTCGCAGGCCATCGAATTTATCGAAGAGGAGATGGCCGCTACCGATGAGCGCGATGAGATCGTCACCTTTATTCGAGAAAGTACCCGGGGCATTATCAAACGATTTACTAAAGGAGCCGTCGATGACGATATCGCTGTCTGATACGGGCAAACGCTATAACAGAGACTGGATCTTTCGTCATCTCAGCTTTCAGTTTTTGCCCGGCAATGCGTATGCCATTACAGGTTCAAATGGTTCGGGTAAAAGCACCTTGTTACAAGCCATCAGCGGTTCGCTACTAATCAACGAAGGAACCATCCGCTACGAAAAAGATAATTCTGTTATAACCGACGAAAATATATTTCGCCATGTATCGTTATGTGCACCCTACCTCGAACTGATCGAAGAAATGACGGCCACCGAACTTTTGAATTTTCAGCAAA